>JADMKR010000231.1 GCA_015478765.1 Flavobacterium sp. | reverse complement strand
AATGGCTCACAAACATTGTTTTTTGCGCTAATCGGCCCTAATAATGACGGTCACGCATTCATTGGTGAGCTCCAGGCAAAAGGCGTAAAAAACTTTGTTGTATCACGGCTTCCGAACAGAGTTGATGCCAACTTTATACTAGTGGAAAACACGACCGAAGCTTTACAGAAATTCGCCATGCATTATCGCGCACAATATCATTTTCCGATTATTGGCATCACCGGCAGCAACGGTAAAACCATTGTGAAAGAATGGCTGAACTTCCTGCTTAGCCCCGATTTTAATATTATACGGAGTCCGAAAAGCTATAATTCTCAGGTTGGCGTGCCACTCTCCATAATCTCCATTAACGAAAAACACAACCTCGGAATTTTCGAGGCGGGAATTTCAACTAAGGGTGAGATGCAAAATCTGGCCGATATTATTGATCCAACTATCGGAATTCTTACAAATATTGGAACAGCACATGACGAAGGGTTTGCAAACATCGGTGAGAAAATCAGGGAAAAACTAAAGCTTTTCTCCCGTGCCGATGTACTGATTTACAATTATAGCCGGACCATAAATGCATTTATCGACCCACAAACCGATACATTTTCGTGGAGTTTTAAAGACGAGCAGGCCGATGTGCTAATATCCAAAAAATCCATAGTCGATAAGACAATACTGATCGTCCGCCGCAAAAACATAACATTCGAAATTAAAATCCCGTTTCAGGACGATGCATCGATTGAAAATGCAATTCTTTGCATTATGTTGATGCTGTATTTGAACTATAAACCCGAAATTATTGAATCGCGAACAGCCCTGCTTTATCCGGTTGAAATGCGGCTTCGGGTTAAAACCGGAATCAACAACTGCACTATAATTGACGATAGTTACAGCTCCGACTTCCAATCGTTGAAAATTGCGCTGGATTTTCTCGAAAGCCAGAAACAACACAAAAAAAAGACACTCATATTATCGGACATTTTCCAAAGCGGTCTTTCGAATGACGAATTATATTCGACCGTATCGCAACTGATAATTGCCAACAAAATCAATAGAATTATCGCCATCGGCGAGACGATAACACAGTACAAAAGCAAATTTCCCAACTGTACCGGCTTTAACAGTACAGCCGATTTTGTCGCTGCGTTCGATTCGTTAAACTTTTCCAACGAAACAATTCTTGTAAAAGGAGCTCGACAATTTCGATTTGAGGAAATCATACGTATGCTGGAAGAAAAAACGCACGAAACCATTCTGGAAATTAACCTGAATGCGATTAGTCATAATCTCAATGTTTTCCGTAGCAAACTTAGCCCCGGCACCAAACTTATGGTCATGGTGAAGGCCTTCGGGTACGGCAACGGCGGATTTGAAATTGCAAATCTCCTGGAACATCACAATGTGGATTATCTCGGGGTGGCATTTGCCGATGAAGGTATTGCATTGCACAACGCCGGTATCAAACTGCCCATAATGGTGCTAAATCCAGAATGTACCAGTTTTCCGTCAATTATTCAATACGGACTGGAGCCTGAAATTTACAGCCTGAAAGGACTAAACGCGTTCCTGAAAATTGCAGGCCAAAAGAATTTAACAAATTATCCCGTCCACTTAAAACTGGATACGGGAATGCACCGCCTTGGTTTTGACGAAGAACACTTGCCGGAATTGATATCCATTTTGAAGAAAAGTAAGCTGGTATCGGTAAAATCGGTTTTGTCACATCTGGCGACCAGCGATGATCCGAGTCATTCCAATTTCGTAAAAACACAAATCAAGCTTTTCGAAAGATTGTCGGCCAGATTAAATACTGAGTTGGAAATAACTCCGCTGCGACATATATTGAATACTTCCGGAATTGCGAATTATCCGGAAGGTCAATACGATATGGTACGTTTGGGTATCGGTTTGTACGGAATTGCAAATGATATCGAGACACAACGCGAACTGGAGCTTGTGGGGACCTTAAAATCAATTATTTCCCAACTCCGAACCATACCGCCCGGAGATAGCGTCGGGTACGGACGCAGTTTTGTAGCGACCCGGTCAACAATAATTGCTACAATTCCAATTGGTTATGCCGACGGGATATCCCGCAAATGGGGCAACCAAACGGGATATATCACCATCAACGGTTTTAAGGCACCAATTGTAGGCAGCATATGTATGGATATGTTAATGGCAGATGTCACCGATATCTCCTGCAAAGAAGGTGATACGGTTGTAATTTTTGGGAACGATCCCACTGTAGGTGATATGGCTCACAGAATCGGGACCATTCCGTATGAAGTATTAACAGGTATTTCACAGCGGGTAAAGCGAATATTTTATCGAGAATAACTTTCATATAATTATAATGGCTATTTTTATTAAAATTTTAAATAATTAACTATGGGTATGCTATCAGAATTTAAGGCTTTTGCAATGAAAGGCAATGTAATTGACCTTGCAGTTGCAGTCATCATTGGTGCTGCGTTCGGTAAGATCGTGTCGTCATTTATTGAAGACGTAATTACACCGCTGATTTTACAGCCGGCGCTCGATGCGGCTAATCTGTCAAAAATCGAAGAACTGACGGTTTTCGGATCGGTTAAATACGGAATGTTCTTATCCGCAGTAATAAATTTTATAATTGTAGCGTTTATCCTATTTCTTCTTATTAAAGGCATAACTTCGATGCGTAAAAAAGAAGCAGAAACACCGGCGGCACCGCCAGCTCCAACAAACGAGGAGAAATTGCTTATGGAAATACGCGACGCGTTAAAAAATCGTCCACAACTTTAAAATGCCGTTACACTATATATTCTAACTTAAACCGCCCACATCAAGGGCGGTTCTTCTTTTTAATATATCCAGAAGGAATAAAATTCTCGTATTTTTACAGTCGAATCAGAAACTTATCGAAAATGAGAATAGCTGTCGTTGGCGCCACAGGAATGGTTGGGGAAATAATGCTTAAAGTATTGGCCGAAAGGAATTTTCCGATCACGGAACTAATACCGGTTGCGTCGGAAAAATCGGTTGGTAAACAAATCGAATTCAAAGGCAAAAGTTATTCGGTAGTCGGTCTTCAGACCGCCGTCGATATGAAAGCCGATATCGCATTGTTCTCAGCAGGTGGCGAAACTTCACTCGAATGGGCACCCAGGTTCGCTGCGTTTGGAACCACCGTAATTGACAATTCGTCGGCATGGCGAATGGATCCAGCAATAAAACTGGTCGTTCCGGAAATTAACGCGAATCAGCTAACTTCATCAGACAAGATTATCGCAAATCCCAACTGTTCGACGATTCAAATGGTGCTTGCACTGGCACCGCTGCATAAAAAATATAACATCAGGCGTATTGTCGTATCGACATATCAATCGATTACCGGGACAGGCGTCAAAGCGGTTCAGCAACTTGAAAATGAATATGCCGGCGTCAAGGCCGAAATGGCTTATAAATATCCCATCCACCGCAACGCAATTCCGCAGTGCGATTCTTTCGAAGAAAACGGTTACACAAAAGAGGAAATGAAGCTCGTTCGCGAAACGAAAAAAATACTGAACGACCAATCTGTTCAGGTCACGGCTACTGCCGTTCGGGTCCCAATTGTAGGAGGCCACAGCGAGGCGGTTAACGTCGAATTTTCTAGCGATTTCGATATAAATGATATTCGCAAAATCCTTCATGAAACTCCGGGAATCACCGTTCAGGATAACACCGATACTTTTACCTATCCAATGCCGATGTACGCACAGGGTAAAGACGATGTTTTCGTGGGCCGGATCCGTCGCGATGAAAGTCAGCCGAACACACTCAACATGTGGATTGTTGCCGATAATCTTCGCAAAGGTGCCGCTACCAATACTATACAGATTGCCGAATACCTGATTGCAAATAATCTGATTGGTAACTAATGGGTTGCCAAAAAGTGTTAACATCCTGCGACGCTTAACACCTGCCTTCGTACATTTGCACTTCATGGATCAAAAATTCAAAATACAGAATTTTTTCTTGTTGGCAGCGCTGATTTTCTCGGTGCTATTTCCATCGGTTCATGCGTTGGAACATATTGCCAATGCCGAACACGAACATGAATGCGTTCATCAGTATGGCGAAACCAAAACTGAAATCACACATCAGCACAAGAGCAAAGACAACTGTGTGATTTGTGATTTTACACTGATTTCATTTTTAAATATCGAACGCAACAGTATCCAAACTGCTGTTGTTCATCTTCACGTCCCTTACTTTTTTCACGCCACCGATCACCGTGATAACATCGCATTATCGGTCATCCAACTGCGTGGCCCGCCGCAAGTCTGAATTATTTACGGATTAACCGATTTATAATTTCAGAAAATTACTATGCGTTATTTTTTAATGCTGGCTTTCCTTTTATGGGGAGGTCATGCAACTCTTTATGCACAACATGTTCTTTACGGAAAAATTACCGGAAACAATAATGAAGTCCTCGGAGGAAGCCACATTCATATTGCCGAAAATTTTGCTTCAGCCGATCCTGACGGCAATTACTCCGTTTCCGTTCCACGTGGCTGGAACCGACTCTATGTTTCATTCTTGGGTTACAAGCAGGTAGATACCTTAATTCAGGTAACATCCGACACTGAGCTGAATTTGATGCTAAAACAAGAAGTATCCGCTTTGGCTGAGGTGGTTATTACCGACCAAACTAACGTTCCGGTTGTAGCTCGCGAACTCACTCGTAAAACTGTGGAGCAATTTAGCAGCGCGTCAATCGGCGATCTGTTGCGGGAAATTCCCGGAGTTTCCTCATTGCGAAGCGGCACTGCGGTAGTGAAGCCCATCATCCACGGATTGCATAGCAGTCGGGTGGTGATAGTGAACAACAACGTCCGGATGGAAGACCATCAATGGGGCGCAGAACACGCACCGAATATCGATGTCAACAGTGCAGGTTCGGTTTCATTGGTCAAAGGTGCCGAAGCGCTTAGATATGGCGGAGACGCTATTGGCGGAATTGTCATCATCGAACCGCAAAATATCCCTTTGCGCGACACTTTATACGGACAGACTATCCTGAACGGTGCGACCAACGGCCGCGGAGGCAGCATCTCATCTTCAATTACCAAAGGAACAAAATCGGGGTGGCAATATCGCGCACTCGGGACGTATAAACATTTTGGCGATCGCGAGGCACCCGACTATGTTTTGTCGAATACCGGAAATCGCGAACTCAATGCCATGGCAAACATCGGATTTCGGGGAGATGGTTTTGGTTTTAGCGCCGATTACAGCTTTTACAGCGCAAACATCGCAATACTTCGCGCATCGCATATCGGGAACATTTCCGACTTGGTATCGGCGATCAATAATGAATCCCCGTCGGTCGTGAATCCGTTTTCGTATGAAATTGATGCCCCCCGTCAACAAGTAGCACATCATCTTGCAAAATTGGCCTACTATCGGCAAATGCCAATCGGAAAACTGTCGCTTCAGTATGCATTTCAATACAACAACAGGCAGGAATTTGACATCCGCAGAACAGAATCAGGAAAGCCTTCGTTAGATTTGGATTTATCTACTCATTCAGTGAATGCCGACATGGATTCGAAATTCGGACGAATATCGGTCACATACGGCATCAGTGCGCAATATCAAAATAACACCCCGAATCCTCAAACCGGGGTACGGCGGCTGATCCCGGATTATAACAAGTATGATGTGGGAGCGTACGCAACCGTCAAAAAGCAAGTGGATGATAAAATCCGACTGGAGGCAGGCGCACGTTATGATTTCAGCCGAATCGATGCAATCAAATATTATCTCAAATCCAGATGGGAAACCAATGGCTACAATGCTGATTTCAATGAAATCATCACCGGTGATTTCGGAACCCAATGGCGAACAAATCCCATATTCAATTATCACAACCTATCTGCGAGTACCGGATTGACATATTCAGTTTCTGATGCTACGCAATGGATCACCAATGCCAGCATTGCGAGCAGGAATCCGAATCCGTCAGAGCTTTTTAGTGACGGGCTCCATCATGCTTCGGGGCAGATTGAACTCGGTGACCTTCGTTTGGAGAAGGAAGTGGTGTACAAGATTTCCACGCTCGCCAATTTCGAAAAAGATACGTGGCAAATTCAGGTAAATCCGTTTTTTAGTTATATAGACGATTTCATTATTGATGCACCAACAGGTATCGAGCAATCGATTCGCGGTGCGTTTCCGGTTTGGGAATATATGCAGGCACCCGTTCGCATATTCGGTATCGATGCAGGCGCAGTATATACAGCGCAGAATTTTGGATATAAATCCGATTTGTCGTATGTGAACGGTACAAACCTGGAAACCGATATGCCACTAATATCGATGCCGCCTCTGCAGTGGAAAAACAGTGTTACTTATCGGAACGAGAACTGGCATCAATTTTCGGCCGGCATTCGGAGTGAGGCTGCATTTTTTCAATCCCGATATCCCGACAATGACTTTATCGCCGATGTTAGTATAGATGGGCAGCCGGTACGAACGAATGTCAATATTAGTCGGCCGCCCGCGGGATACCATTTGTTCCATTTTAATTCATCGATGGAATTCGGCGGATTTGCCAATTCGACGGTGCATGTCGCGTTCAACATCCATAACGTAATGAACACCAATTATCGCGACTATTTAAATCGAAACCGTTATTATTCCGATGATATCGGAAGAAATTTTACACTTCAAATAAAAATCAATTACTAATACTGAAAATTAAATATGAAAACTTTAAAATTATTATCATTTGCGGCAATTGCCCTGTTTTTTAACGGATGTTCAACCGACGATAATCCGCTGCCTATCAATGAAGAAGAGCTGATTACAACGGTGCAGGTAACTTTAACCTCGGCCGGCAGCGATGCTATTTTGCTGACGTACCGCGATTTGGATGGCGACGGTCCCGGTGTCCCGCAAGTTACGGTCAGTGGAAACTTAAATTCGAATACGATATATGACGGTTCGATACAGTTGTTAAATGAATCGGTCACGCCATCCGACAATATTACTTTGGAAATTACGGAAGAGGCCGAAGATCATCAATTTTTTTACGGGATCCCGTCGGTGATTGGATCAGTGGCTTATGCGGCGCCCAACGATGCCGATGGTAATCCTGTTGGTGTTAATTTCGAATTGACCACCATCAGTGCAGGGACCGGAAATTTTACGGTCATTCTTAAGCACGAACCGAATAAATTGGCTGCAGGTGTTGCCCAGGGTGACGTCACGAATGCCGGTGGCGAGACCGATGTTGAGGTTTCGTTTCCAATCATTATTCAGTAAATTTGTCTTAATTACTTAATTAAAGCCTCCATTCGGGGGCTTTTCTAGTATTCAAGTTTCCCCACGTATCGCATATGGCGAACGATGCGGTCTTTTCGGCGGTTGATATATGAAGATGAATTACTGGCGGCAAATTTACGGGGATTGGGCAAAATTGCGGCAATTCCGGCTGCTTCACGTTTTGTCAGATTCGATGCGTCCTTGCTGTACCAATGGCGGGCCGCTGCCTGCGCGCCATAAACGCCATTTCCCATTTCGATGCTGTTCAGGTAAACCTCCATGATGCGTTCCTTGCCCCAAATAAATTCGATAAGTACGGTAAAATAAGCTTCCAGGCCTTTACGCAGATAGCTTCTGCCTTGCCACAAGAATACATTTTTGGCTGTTTGTTGCGATATGGTGCTGCCGCCTTTGAGCTTTTTTCCTTGTTCGTTGTTCTTCATCGCTTTTTCGATCGCTTCAAAATCGAAACCGCTATGTTTTAAAAAGGTACCGTCTTCACTGGCTATAACTGCTTTTTGTAAATTCGGTGAGATGTTTTCCAATGGTTCCCAATCGTGGTTGAAGTACACTTCTTTGCCGTCGAATTTATTTTCGACAAATCGGATTGCCATTAACGGCGTGAAAGGAACGGGAACGAACTTGAACAGGACAACCATAAAAAGTGAAATTCCGAAGAACCACAACACGGCGCGAAAGAGAAAGCGGATAATTTTCTTGAACATAATAATGTATTAAACTAAGTTGGCCAAATCTGTGCCGATGGTACTTCCAATCGCGATTCCCATTCCGCCCAGCCTGACACCGCAATATACGTTTTCCGACAATCTTTCCACAATCGGTTTCTTGCTTTCGCCTATGCCCATGATGCCGCTCCAGCGGTGTTCAATCTCGAAAGTTGTGTTTGGCAGGATTATTTCACGCAGCAGTTTGTCAAGACGTCGCTGTATCAATTCGCTTTCGCCGAAATCGGTGGTGGTTTCACCAGCAAAATCGAGGTTTCGACCGCCTCCGAATAGTATTCGATCTCCAATATTGCGGAAGTAGTAATAACCCTGGTCTATATGGAAAGTGCCTTTAATCTTTAGTCCGGGAATAGGCTTTGTTATTAAAACCTGCGCGCGTGCTGGTTTTACAGCGTTGTTGGTTAGTGTCGCGGCAAATCCGTTTGTGGCGAAAAGTAATTTACGGGTTTTAAAACTATAGTTTGGCAAGGCTACATGTACGTGGTCACTTTTATCGTGAAACTCTACAACTTGCTGCTGGTTTAAAATTAATATATCGGCGTTAACAGCTACCTTCAATAAGGATTTCATCATGCGGCCGGTATCGATCTGGGATTCAAATGGGTTGAATATAAGCTCCGATGCAACGCCTTCAAAACCAAATTTATCGCGCTGCCGTACAAATACATCATTTTTAAATAAGGAACGCAGCAGGTCGTTGACGTAAGGCATTTGCTCAGCGCATTCGTGAAAGCGATCGTTCTCACCGGTAAACAATTCGTAACCTCCGTTATTTTGGAAATCAATGTTTGCATCGCCCAGCCGCGAACGAAGTTTATGTAATCCTTCCCATCGTTTGCTTATTAACTCTAGAACTTCTTGCTCCGAATGGTTAGTAAGGTCTGCAACAATTTCAGACAAGCTGCCGAAGCAGGCAAATCCGGCATTTTTTGTACTCGCGCCTTGTGGCAAGGGCCCTTTTTCTAAAATCAAAATTTTACTTTCGGGAAACCGTTCCCGCAATCTTAACGCTGCATTCAAGCCAACGATGCCGCTGCCTACAATCGTATAATCGACATTTGAAAACCAGGTGTCAATTTCCCAAAAACTAAGATGCATGAAATTTTTTTATAAAATTATTGGATTAAAAAAAGTTTTCCTAATGTGGACGAAACTTACTGACAGATTTACATCGGAAATAGTTTTTCTGTTCAAATTTGGCCAATAGTACATTTGTAAGATTTAGCGTGTAAAAAGAATAATATAGCAAGGATTTATAATGTAGTTTGTCGATTTCTTAGTTAAATGTTTAAAGAGATAATTTTTCGTGATATATAATATTCTACATTTAACGTAATAATTAACCCAAACCCAAATCTATTTATGAAATTAAAATTACTTGCGATTGCAATCTTTGCAGTCACGTCCACCTCATGGGCGCAAAACGGAAGGGATCACTGGAAAGCAACTTCTCCAAAACTAGGATCCGAAATTGTCGAAAACAAAACTACGATCAAGAGCCCTCAACTTTTCGAATTGGATTTAGTGCGGCTGCAGAAAATAGTAACTGAAGCTCCGTCACGTCATTCCAAAACAAATTCAGATGTTGTCATGTCTTTCCCTACTGCCGAAGGACAATTCGAAGATTTCACCATCCTCAAGTTCTCGAATATGGATCCTGAGCTTGCGGCCCGGTACCCCGAAATTCAATCGTTCGTAGGAAAAGGTATTGATGATCCTACTTCGATGATTTATTTCAGCATTTCACCGCTAGGATTACAGGCGATGACTATCAAAAGTGATCGTTCGGCGACATTTATCGAGCCTTTTACCCAAGACGGTTCGGCGTATGTAGTTTTTAAAAAATCAGATAAAACTGCATCGTTGGATAAATTTGAGTGCAAAGTAATAGGTCTGGCACAACATGACCTGGAGCTGGGCGGCGAACATTTGCGTCCGAATGCCGATGACGGGAAATTGCGTAACTACCGACTGGCGATGTCGGTCACCGGCGAATATACCGCGTATTTTGGCGGCACCAAGGCTCTTGCTTTAGCTGCCATCAACAATACAATGACACGAGTAAACGCAATTTTTGAAATGGATTTTGGTGTTCATATGAATCTTATTGCCAATAACGACCTGGTAATTTACGCGAACGCCTCATCCGATCCTTATTCAGCGGCATCCACCGGTGCTGGCGGCGCATGGAACCAGGAACTACAAACCACGCTTACCAATGTAATCGGGAGTGCAAATTACGATATCGGCCATTTGTTTGGTGCTTCGGGCGGCGGTGGAAATGCAGGCTGCATTGGCTGTGTTTGTAAAAATCCGACGTCATCTGCGCCGCTCGGAAAAGGAAGCGGTTATACCTCGCCTTACGACGGAATCCCGCAAGGTGATAACTTTGATATCGATTATGTAGCACACGAAATCGGCCATCAGTTTGGTGCCAATCATACTTTTACGCACAGTAACGAAGGAACTGGCAAACAAATGGAACCGGGCAGCGGATCAACGATTATGGGTTATGCGGGTATTACAGGCGCCACCAACGATGTGCAGCCACACAGTGATTCGTATTTTCACGCGATCAGCATCGAACAGGTTACCAATTATATCAAAACGACCACATGTCAAACAACAGTCACTACTGGAAATGCGGTTCCTACGGCAAATGCCGGAATCGATCGCACCATTCCTAAAGGAACGCCATTTATGTTGACCGGTTCGGCAACCGATGGCAATAATGACATTCTTACCTATGCGTGGGAGCAGATGAATGTTGGAACGCCAACATCGACCATTCCGAGTGCGACGCGCACCTCCGGGCCGGCGTTTAGATCGATTCCGCAAACCACTTCGCCGACACGATATTTCCCTCGATTGTCAACCGTGCAATCCGGCGCAACCTCGTGGAAATGGGAAGTTATGCCAACGGTTGCAAGAACAATGAACTTCCGATTGACAGTGCGCGATAACCGAGCGGGCGGACCGGCAAATAATAGCGACGATATAATTATTACGGTCAACGGAACTGCCGGACCATTTACTGTCAGCGCTCCGAATACAGCCGTAACGTGGGCGGGTGGATCGACACAAACTGTCACCTGGAATGTTGCAGGTACAACAGCCAACGGTGTAAACGCCGCTAATGTCGACATTCTGTTATCAACCGATGGCGGGAATACTTTCACGACGATGTTGCTTGCTTCAACACCCAATGACGGAAGCCAATCGGTAACAATTCCCAATCTTCCGGGCAGTCAAAACAGGATTATTGTAAAAGGAACAAATCATATTTTTTATGATATGTCGAATGCCAATTTTACGATCACCGCAGGGTCTTCGGATACGACTGCACCAACCGCGCCGACCAACCTCGCAGCATCGGGAACTACCCAATCGTCCACTAATTTAACATGGACTGCATCATCGGATAATGTTGGCGTAACAGGTTACGACGTTTACCAGAATGGTTCTTTTAGGGCTACAGTAGCAACTAACAGTTATGCAGTAACGGGATTGACAGCATCAACAACCTATTCGTTTTATGTACGCGCGAAAGATGCCGCTGGGAATATTTCCAGTAATAGTAATACTGCGAGCGTAACGACATTGGCTGCAGGCATTTCCTACTGTACGTCTCAGGGGAATAGTGTAGCCGACGAACGAATTGGCAGAGTGCTGTTTGCCGGTATAGACAATTCAGCGGCAACCAGCTCAGGTTATAGTGATTTCACCTCACTTTCCGCAGCCGTTAATAGAGGTACTGCTTATACTATAACGATTACACCTTCATGGACCGGAAGTACTTACAGTGAAGGCTACGCAGTTTTCATCGATTACAACCGTGACGGAGATTTCACCGATGCAGGAGAAACCGTGTGGACACTGTCAGCCTCAACCGCCTCTCCGGTAAACGGTACATTTACGATTCCTGCCACAGCCGCATTAGGCACAACAAGGATGCGCGTATCGATGAAATATAACGGTGTTCCAACAGCTTGCGAAGCTTTTTCATACGGTGAGGTCGAAGATTATTCTGTGAATATCAGCGGCGGAACAGCCGATACGCAGGCGCCAAGCGTACCTACTAATTTGTCAGCATCAGGTACGACACAAACGACAACCAATTTGTCCTGGAGCGCGTCGACCGATAATGTGGGTGTCACCGCATATGATGTTTATCAGGGAGCTGCTTTGAAAGCCACTGTGTCTGCAACCTCGTATAATATCACAGGGTTGACTTCTGCAACAACCTATTCGTTCACAGTACGGGCAAAAGATGCTGCAGGAAATATTTCCGGTGTCAGTAATTCGGCAAGTGTTATCACATTATCAGCTTCTGTAAATTACTGCAGTTCCCAGGGCAATAATACTGCCGACGAACGTATTGGCCGAGTGGTCCTTGGCTCCATCAATAATCCATCGACAGGCACGGCCGGATATGAGAATTTTACATCAATCTCGACGAATCTGGTTCGTGGCATATCGAATACGATCACCATCACACCATTCTGGTCGGGAACGAAGTACAACGAAGGTTATGCAGTGTTCATCGACTACAACGGCGATGGAGACTTTACCGATGCAGGCGAAACAGTATATACCCGCGCAGCTTCGCAAACCACGCCGGTCTCCGGTTCTTTTACAGTTCCATCGGGCACAACACTTGGCTCTAAAAGAATGCGCGTATCTATGAAATACAACGGAATCCCAACCTCTTGTGAAGTC
>JADMKR010000230.1 GCA_015478765.1 Flavobacterium sp. | reverse complement strand
TCCTTTTGGTGAAACCATACGCAATGGCAGTCAGCCAAATGGTGGATACCGTGCT
This sequence comes from Flavobacterium sp., assembly GCA_015478765.1. GTDB lineage: Bacteria > Bacteroidota > Bacteroidia > Flavobacteriales > Flavobacteriaceae > Flavobacterium. Next base: position 12,706 of record JADMKR010000230.1, on the reverse strand, counting down.
ACGAAAGCAACGGCAGGATGGGAGAGTTTGTACGTTGGGCTTGAGCACGACACTGCAACGGTTTCGGGACGCGATATCGAATTTGAAAATGAAGAGATGACATCGTCGTTATTTGACGATCACGAACAGGAAAGTACTGCGCGCAGAACCTATCAAATCCACAAGAAATATATCGTCAGCCCGATAAAGTCGGGCATGGTGATCATCGATCAGCAACGCGCTCATCAACGGGTGTTGTATGAAGAATTCCTTTCCAGTATGACGGTTCGCCAGGCATCGAGTCAGCAATTGCTGTTTCCGCTGGATCTTTATTTTTCGAGTAGCGAACTTGACATGATTGCCGAACTGAAACCGTCGCTTGCCAATACCGGATTCGTATTTGACGAATGCAGTTCGCATGTCGTAATTTCGGGTATTCCGGTCAATATTTCCGAAAGTGAAGTATCTATTGTCCTGGAGCAACTGCTGAGCGACCTCCATCACGGTATTCCTGAAAGCAGTTTTAGCCAAAATGACACCATTGCCAAATCGATGGCTAAAAGCCTCGCTGTGAAAACCGGCAGTTATTTAACCGAAAAAGAACAGGAAAATCTTGTCGACGGATTATTTGCGTGCAAGGATCCCAGTGTTTCGCCGTTCCAAAAACCTACTTTCATCACCATGCGGGTGGAAGACCTTGATAAAAAATTTGCCATATGATGAACATCACGCCAGTAGTTAAGCAACTGCTGATAATCAATATTATTTTCTTTATCGGTGCTGAATTTGTCGGCCCCGCCGCTTTCGACCTTCTCGCGATGTACTATCCCGAGCATCCCAAGTTCCAATATTGGCAGATCATCAGCCACATGTTTATGCATGGCGGGTTGATGCATCTCGCGTTTAATATGTTTGCTTTGTACTCGTTCGGATCTACGCTTGAGCATTTTTGGGGTGGAAAGCGATTTTTGTTTTTTTACATATCGTGCGGACTAGGATCAGCTCTTCTGCACACGGGGGTGAATTATTTCGTTTTTGACAGTGCGGTGCAAACGTTAATGGCGAATGGCATTCCCCGATCTGAAATTATCGAAGCGCTCAGCCAGGGAAAATATGGAGTGATTTGGGCCGAATATCTTACGCCTTCTCAACTTCAGGGAATGATCGATGCATTCCGCATTCCTGTCGTTGGTGCTTCGGGTGCAATTTATGGGCTTTTGGTTGCGTTTGCATTCATGTATCCAAATGCTGAACTTGCATTGCTGTTTATCCCAATCCCGATTAAAGCCAAGTACTTTGTCTCGGCAATTCTGTTGCTGGATTTGTTCCTGGGCCTCAAAGGCGATTCTATTTTTGGAAGCGGGGGTACAGGTGTGGCGCATTTTGCCCACATTGGTGGCGCTCTGATCGGTTTTATAATGATGTGGTATTGGAAAAAAAATCAATTCGATAACCATAGGTGGAATTAACTATGGGAACAATCCTGGACGACCTTAAATTACAGTTTCGCAGTGGCGATGTGGTCACCAAATTAATATTTTGGAACATTGCCCTGTTTGCCGTTCCCCATATTTTATTCGGGATTTTGAAGTTGGCCGGTATCGACATAAACTGGATGCAATATGTCAGTTTGTCGACTGAACCTTCCGATCTTTTATGGAAGCCGTGGTCGTTGATCTCCTATGCATTTTTTCACGCTGGGATTCTTCATGTACTTTTTAATCTGATAATGCTCCATTTTTCAGGAAGATTGTTCCTGACTTTTTTCACTCAAAAACAGCTGCTTTCACTTTACATCACCAGTGCGATTTTCGCGGGATTGGTTTATTTACTGAGTTATGCTGCTTTCCCCGCGCTGGCTAATATCAATACGTCGATGGTAGGATCGTCGGGCGCGGTGATGGCGATCCTGTTTGCCACCACTGCCTATGCACCTATGATGGAACTGCGCCTGTTGCTCATCGGATCTGTAAAACTGTGGCATGTGGCGCTGGTATTGTTGATTATCGATTTGGTTCAACTATCGGTGAGCAATACAGGCGGACATATAGCGCATTTGGCGGGGGCTTTTTTTGGTTACCAGTATGTCATACAATTAAAAAAGGGTACCGATGTCACTTCCTGGATTTCGCGGTTGATTGATTTTCTGTCGGGACTTTTTTCGCCTAAAAAAAGAACCCCATTCCGGAAAGTTCACAAAAACGTAAAAGTAAAACCTGTGGTTGGTTCCCGTATTGTAACAAAGGACAAAACCCAGCAACAGATAGATGAGATTCTGGACAAAATCAGTAAATCGGGATACGACAGCCTTACCAAAGAGGAAAAGGAGTTCTTGTTTCGCGCCGGCAAATAAACGACAATGAAAAAACTTTCGTGGTTTAATAAGTTTATGTTTTTCCTGAATATAGTCCTTACCGTATTGACGGTGATTGCGTACGTATTGCCATTTTTAGCACCTCGTGCTTTCCCTATCTTTTCGGTGCTCACTTTATTTCTGCCGATGTTCTTAATTGTCAACGGCCTTTTCTTCATCTATTGGGCGATCATGTTGAAACGGCAAATCATTTTGTCGGCACTCGTTCTGTTAGCCGGAATTACTTTCATCAATAAATTCTACAAATTTTCGTCAACTGCGTCGCCCGTCGAACAGGGCGACTTCAAAATTATGAGCTATAATGTGCGATTGTTCAATCTTTTTGAATGGATAACCGATAAAAGTGTCCCGGCCGATATGCTGGCATTTATCAACGAGCAGAATCCGGATATTTTGTGCATTCAGGAATTTTCGGAATCGGCAAAAATGGATTTTAAGGTATTTCCCTATAAGTATGTGATGATGCAGGGCGACAATATAAAAACGGGACAGGGGATTTTCTCCAAGTTTCCGATTATTAACCAAGGTAAAATTGAACTTCCGGAATCCCATAATAATGTCGTTTATGTCGACATTCGAAAAGGTCTCGATACCTTGCGCGTGTACAGCATGCACCTGCAATCGGTTAAAATTACACCCGATGTTGACGAAATCAACCACGATAATATCAATTCGATGGACCAGAAGAAGTCGCAGGCCATTTTACGCCGATTGAGTAAAGCTTTTACAGCTCAGCAACAGCAAGCCGAGATAATGGTACAACATACTAAAAGCTGCACCTATCCGATAATCATTTGCGGTGACATGAACAATAGCGCATTTTCGTTTGTTTACCGACATATTAAAGGAAACCTGAGCGACAGTTTTGAAGAAGCCGGAAAAGGGTTTGGGCAGACATATAATTTCAAATATTATCCGGCACGAATTGACTACATATTTGCCGATCCGAAAATAAAAGTTAAAGATTTCGAAAGCTTTTCGCAGTTTGAATACTCAGACCATTATCCTATAATGGCCCGATTGTCTATGCGGAATTAAAAAACAGTTTGGCGTTTCAGATATTCGGCTGCGAATTTCCCTTCGTTAAAAAGAAGATCGAGTACACTTAAGTTGTTTAAAAAACCAAATTTTTCACCGAAAACCTGTGTATAGGGTTCAATAGTGGTAGTGTCTTTTTTGCCATTCGCCAATGGACGGCAGTCGGTAACATTCTCAACAGTATGGAAATATTCATGTGTGCGTTCGTAATGGAATTTTAACCGCAGACAGGAAAATACGATTTCGATGGTTTTCAAATTCAGGTCCAATAGAAATTCGTGCTTATCGGTAAATATCGGCTGAATTGCATCCTCGAAATATTCAAAAAAAGGGGAGGTGCGGTAGGCGGCTTCCAACGATTTGAAATGCTGTTTCTGCCAATCGAATGCTTTCTCGATCCTGACATCTTTTGTCTTCTGATGCGCGTTTCGCGAGTGCTTCACCGGTACATTGAGCAATTGAATGCCATTCGGACTGTAGATGTACATTCGGTTCCGATTGGTCTGCTTTTGAAAATTATCCTCAGTCTCCAGTATGATAGTTGGCGCCTGTATCATCGCAGCCATTTGGCTGATCGAAGGGAAATAGGTTGGATATATCAGAATACTTTCCACCCGACCTATGGATTTAACCGTTTTTCACGACGCTTTTTCACGAGATAGCTGATTCCGAAGTACAGCGCAAGTGCGATCAGGAAATGTTTTAGATACGAAACCCGCTGACCTTCGCCGCTAACGGTGGTGAAAACACGGTCCCATCTCACTTTATCCAATCCGCTTGCTGTTTGATTCCAGCTCATAAATACGAACACCGGTTTTCCAACCACGTGATCTTCGGGAACGTAGCCCCAGTAGCGGCTGTCTTCCGAATTGTGGCGGTTATCGCCCATCATCCAGTAATAATTCTGTTTAAAAGTGTAGCTTGTGGCGACTTTTCCGTTGATTTTTATTTGGTTGCCGTTTATTTGCAGATCATTTTTCTCGTATTCGCCGATGATCTTTTTGTAAAAACGGATTGACGAAGCATCGATTGCAATCGTTTTACCTTTTTCGGGAATGTAAATCGGGCCCATGTTGTCGAGGTTCCAGCCTGAAGTGCCCGAAAAGATATTGGATTCGCCCTGGGTAGCAATAATCCTTTTTACATCGGTGACAACCGGATTGTTGCGCAACCTCTCCACCGATGTTTCGGTTAAAGCTCTAAATTGATAAATATTTTGGCCGGTGTAATACTGGTCGGTGATGTTCAGTTCTTTCAATAGGTATGTCGGATCCAACATGGAACCGTTGGTCGTGACTTCATAAGAATATTGAGGCTCGGCTCGCATCGGCAATTGCAAAACTTTGCCATTGATATGAATTATTCCGTCCTTGATCGAGAGACTGTCACCGGGCACGCCCACACATCGTTTGACGTAATTCGATTTTTTATCGACAGGCTTCCTGATACCGACCGAATGCTGATCGCGGAAATATCGTACCGTATCGGCGGGCCAGTTAAATACGACAATGTCATTGCGGCTGATTTCTTCCAACCCCGGAAATCGGAATGACGGCAATTGCGGCCAGTCGGTATATGACTTGATGTTTAAAATCGGGATTGTATCGTGTACCATTGGAAAAGCCACAGCCGTTTTCGGAGTTCGCGCGCCGTAGTGAAACTTACTTACAAAAAGGAAATCACCTACTAATAACGACTTTTCCAATGACGATGTCGGAATAGTGAACGGCTGCATGATATATGTATGGACAATAGTAGCAACGATTATCGCAAATAATATGGAACTTATGGTATCACCCGATTTGCTTTGCGGAACAATGCTTCGATCGGGAACGTAGTTCAATTCCTGCGTATAATTTACATAATAGACGTAAAAACCAGCGGTAAATATTCCGAGTAGTGTATCGGTTGTAGTATTTTTGCCGAAACTCCGCAGCAATTCGACCCAAACTACCGGAAACATGATTAAATTCACAATCGGAACAAAAAGTAAGATCACCCACCACCCCGGACGGTTTATTATTTTCATCAAAACATAAGCGTTGTAAACCGGGACGGCAGCTTCCCAACGTTTGCGGCCCGCAGCTTCATACATTTTCCAGGTTCCCGCAAAATGGATCACCTGGACGATCAGAAAGAAAATAAACCATTGATATAGTGTCATAATATATTTTATTTAGCTGGCCTAGATTGCCAATACGTCCTTCATTGTAAATATTCCTGTTTTTCCCTGTAACCATTCGGCTGCAATTACAGCACCGAGCGCAAATCCATCGCGACTGTGCGCTGTATGTGTCAATTCGATGCAGTCGACATCAGAATTGTATTTCACGATATGTGTTCCGGGAACGTGTTCGATTCGTTTTGCGTCGATGTGGATTTCATCCGATTTAGCATCGGCGAGCGCCCAGCTTGAATAATCTGAATTTTCGATGATGTCCTTCGCCAGTGAAATTGCCGTTCCGCTTGGGGCGTCGCGCTTTTCTGTATGATGCGTTTCTTGGAGTGAAATTTTATAATCGGGGAACCGCTTCATCATTTTGGCGACCAACAGATTGATCTCAAAAAATAAATTCACTCCCAAACTAAAATTCGAACCATAAATGAAAGCGCCATTTTTCTGCGTACATAGATCGGCGACAAGGTGATATTGTTCGAGCCAGCCGGTGGTGCCAGAAATTACGGGAATTCCGGATTCCAGCGCCGCCGTGATGTTTCCAACTGCGGCTTCCGGTGTGGAAAAATCAATTGCAACATCGGCGTCTGCCAATCCTTCATAGGAATGGGTTGCATCTTTACGCAGAATGATTTCGTGTCCGCGCGATACAGCAATCCTTTCGATCACTTTTCCCATTTTTCCATAACCGAGCAAGGCTATTTTCATCAGAATCGATAGTTAAAAGTCAGTCCCACATTAGGTTTCTGATTGATATCGCTCGGATACATATCAGGTTTTACCGATAAATTCTCATTGACGTTGAATTGTTTCAAATGCGCATCAATATTCGCATCGACTATATTAAGCACATAGAATGCGACGGCCACCAATAGTGAAAGATCGCGATTTCGCTGATGAAAGCGTTGTGCGCGAATCAGCCTGTCGTCATCCAGAAACGCAAATTCGGTTTCAGGTTCGCCTGCAAGACGCTTTTTATATGCATCCCGGTAGTCGTGATATTTGGTGTTGTTGAAAGAATAGACGTACAAACTCGCACCGATGGCGCCATAAACAAGCGGAATTTTCCAATATTTTTTGTTGTACGCCTGGCCCAGTCCGGGTAGCACGGCTGAATAAAACGCGGCTTTCGCAGGTTTTAACGGATCAATTTCGTTCCGGGTTATTGTATCGGAAATCACCAAACCATCGGAGGTTTGTACTTGCGCAAAAATCGGGTTTATTCCCGACAATACAATTATACAAGCTATGAGGATTGATTTTCTCACGAACCTTTGATCAGTTTGACTATGCGGTTCAGATCTTCTTCGGAATGAAACGGAATGGTGATTTTACCTTTGCCATTGCCTGCGATTTTAATGTCGACTTTTGTGCCGAAATAAGTCGCAATCGCTTTTTTGTCATCTTCGTCAATCGTCGCTACGGCCGATTTGCTCTTGGCAGGTTTGGGCTTTAAGCTTTCCTGATAATTTTTTACGAGCGCTTCAGTCTCCCGGACCGACAGGTTCTGGCTGACGATTTTCTGGTAAATATCGGTTTGCGCATCATGGTCGTCGATATTGATGATCGCACGTCCGTGGCCCATCGAAATGAAACCGTCGCGAATTCCGGTCTGGATAATCGGATCTAGTTTCAATAAGCGTAAATAATTCGCGATCGTCGAGCGTTTTTTTCCTACGCGTTCACTCATTTGTTCCTGCGTTAACTGGATTTCGTCTATCAATCGCTGGTAGGACAAAGCGATCTCGATAGGGTCCAGGTCATGACGCTGAATGTTCTCGACAAGCGCCATCGTAAGCGATTCGTTGTCGTTGGCAATCCGGATGTAGGCAGGGATTGTGGTCAATCCTGCGATTTTAGATGCGCGCAAACGGCGTTCGCCCGAGATCAACTGGTATTTATTGAAATCCTGCTTCCGAACAGTAATCGGCTGGATCACGCCAAGTTCACGAATTGACGATGCGAGTTCCTGAAGCGCTTCCGCATTGAAGTTGCTTCGCGGCTGGAACGGATTTATTTCGATTGCGTCGATGTCGAGTTCGATGATATTGCCAACGACTTTATCGGCATTTTTATCATCAACCGACTGAATATTATTATCCGGATCTTTCAGCAACGCCGATAATCCGCGGCCCAACGCCTGTTTTTTTACTGCCTGTGCCATTAGCTGTTTTTCTTAATTATTTCGTGCGCCAGTTGCAGATAGTTGGTTGCACCCTTGCTCGTCGCATCGTAATTGATTATGCTTTCGCCAAAACTCGGCGCCTCGCTTAACTTGACATTTCGCTGAATGATGGTATCGAAAACCATGTTGTTGAAATGTTTCTGGACCTCTTCGACGACCTGGTTTGACAATCGCAGCCTGGAATCGTACATGGTGAGCAACAAGCCTTCGATATCAAGATCGGGATTGTGGATTTTCTGGACACTTTTTATGGTATTCAGCAATTTTCCAAGTCCTTCGAGAGCGAAATATTCGCACTGAATCGGGATAACAACCGAATCGGCTGCTGTAAGCGCGTTCAATGTCAGCAATCCTAACGATGGTGCGCAGTCAATTATTATATAATCGTATTTTTCACGTATTCCCGCCAAAGCCTGTTTCAGCATGTATTCGCGATTTTCCTTATCGACCAGTTCGATTTCGATTGCGACAAGGTCGATATGCGAAGGAATGACATCGACGTTCGGTGCAGAACATTTCATCACCGCTTCTTCGGGTACATTGCTGTGTTCTAAAATCTGATACGTGCCAATGGTCACGCTCTCAATGTCGATTCCGAGACCCGAGCTTGCATTGGCTTGTGGATCGGCGTCGATCAGCAATACTTTTTTCTCTAAAACTCCCAGTGATGCCGCCAGATTTACAGAAGTTGTCGTTTTTCCAACGCCGCCCTTTTGGTTGGCAATGGCAATGATTTTACCCATTTATTTCTTTTGAATTTTGAGTGGTAAAAATACAATTAATTACTGGTTTTGAAAATCTATTTTGTTAACAAACGTTGTCCGTTTAATAGGTTTACGCCCTATTTTTTATGTAATTAGCTGGCATCCTGTCCTGCTGTCTGGTTGGAAGTTGGAAAGTTTAAAGTTTAAAAGATTAAGGTTACGTTGCCGGTAGTTTTAGGATACAACTTTTCAACTTTCTAACTTTACACTTACGAGCCCTTTTTCGCCTTTATCATCGCTTCCAGCATATCCCACATTTCTTCGGGGATAGCTTCCAGTAAATTAAACTGACCGGCGCCCTTGAGCCATTCTCCGCCATCGATCGTAATCACTTCGCCGTTTACATATGCTGAGAAATCGGACACAAGATAAGCAGCCAGATTCGCGAGTTCCTGATGATCGCCAACGCGTTTAAGCGGAACTTTCTTTGCCATGTCGAATTTTTCGGCCAGATCGCCCGGCAGTAATCGATCCCAGGCGCCTTTGGTTGGGAACGGTCCGGGAGCTATCGCGTTTGACCGTATCCCGTACTTTGCCCATTCGACCGCCAGGCTGCGCGTCATAGCGAGCACTCCGGCTTTGGCGGTTGCACTCGGAACCACATAGGCCGATCCGGTCCAGGCATAGGTGGTCACAATATTCAAAATAACCGAATTGGTTTGTTTCGTATCGATCCAATGTTTTCCGAACGCCAGCGTACAGTTTTTCGATCCTTTTAATACGATGTCGATAATGGTGTCGAATGCATTGGCGGATAACCTTTCGGTTGGTGAAATGAAATTGCCGGCCGCGTTGTTCAATAGTACATCCACCTTACCGAATTTATCAAGCACTTGCCTTAACATCGATTCGACCTGATCGTAATGACGTACATCGCATTGTACAGCAAGACATTCGCCTTCTGCGTCATTTGTCAGTTCGGTTGCCGTTGCCTGCAGTTTATCGAGATCCCGGGATGTGATCGCTACATTGGCTCCCAGTTCGAGGAAATATTTGGTCATCGCTTTCCCGAGTCCGCTACCGCCGCCTGTTACGACAATCACCTTACCTTTTAAAGCGTCATCGCGCAGCATTTTTTTAGTAAAATCCATTGAGGGTTGTTTAGGTTCTAAAGATAGGAAAATTACTATCTGATGATGTTTGTTACCGTTTTTTTACTGCATTTTGGCGGCTATGGGCATAATTTGCGCAACCAAATTTAGAGGGATGTATCTGCGATATGAGTTTCTGATGTGATTTTTAAAATTGAAATCGGCATCAAACTTTATATACATTTGTCTCATCAATTCAACTAGTTATGAAATCAATCCATTATTTCTTGGCAGCGATCGCGTTTGTGTTTTTTTTCGGCTGTAATTCCGATGATGCGCCACAAGGTGACATGGCGGTATTCGCAGTTCCCGTAGTTAAATCCCTGGCGGAAATCCGATCGGAGGTGGGCGTCACCGCCGCAAGGCAAACCAGTTCTGATGGAAAAATTTATGTAGCCCAAAACTACCTGTTCTATATTGCTCAGGAAAGCGGTGTGCATGTCTACAACAATCAGAATCCCGCGTCACCTTCAAATGTGGTTTTTTTACAGATTCCTGGAGTCCACGATATCGCGGTAAAAGGCGATTATCTGTTCGCCGACAACTTTATTGATTTGCTGGTATTTGACATATCGGATATTCAAAATATCACATTGGTACAAACTATTGAGAATTCGATATCATTTTCCCCGGTTTTCCCCAGCGATGTCGAATTTTACGATCCCACCATAAATGCGGGACCAGACGATCTCTTGATAGGATACCGAAATGAAAATCGCCCGAGGCCGGAGGGCGGCGACATCACCATTTTTGCCGAAGCGATGGATAGCGCACTGGTGGGTGGAGTAGGCCAGGGTGGATCTTACGCAAAATTCCAGATAAATGGCGATGCGCTGTACACACTGGATAATTTTCAACTCAACGTTTTCAATATTTCGGCTCCCGATGCGACTTTTTACGATAAAGCGGTTTACATGAACACTTGGTTTGGGGGCGGAGTTTTTGAAACCCTGTTTATTCAGAAGGAAATTCTTTTTATAGGTGCAACTAACGGAATGCATGTGGTAGATGCGAACGACGAATTCAACCCGCAGATCGTCGGGAGTTTTTCACATGCTACGGCATGCGACCCTGTGGTAGTGGAAGGAACGGTTGCTTACATAACTGTACGCGGAGGATCGGCTTGCGGAGCGATTGAAGACCAGGTCAATGTTATTGATATTGTCGATATCGCGAATCCGACTTTGATATCAACGACATTACTGGATCAGCCATACGGCCTGGGGATACGCAATGACGTGCTGTTTGTTTGTACTGCCAATGGTTTAAAGATATTTGACGCGTCAAACCCTGCAGGTCTTGTTTTGCAGAATAGTTATACCGAGTCCTTAAAGGATGTTATACCGCTTGATTCGCATCTGGTTGCCGTAGGGCCAAATGTCATTAAACAGTACGCGTATGTTGGCGATTATTCCTTACAACTCATCAGTACGGTAACCTTCTAAAAAAAAATAAAACCTGCCGGTGTCGACAGGTTTTATTTTTTAAATATCAAAGCGAATAATTAGCCCGCGTTATCATAAGCATCGCTTCCTTCGACTTTTACAATTTTATTGTAAACGCCAAGAAGCAGGAACGACGGTGCCCACTGGCCGATAAATAGAGCAGTTTTATCTTTGCCCATTATTTTTAATGTTGCCGATGTCGCCATTGAAGCCAAGGCTGCCCAAAGGAAAATATCCGAAGGTAATTTAGCTGTTTGTTGTTCAATTGCTTTTGCTACGGGTCCTTCTGAATGGTCGTTTTTAATAGCCATAGTATATTTTTTTATGTTAATAATTCGTGATTGTAAATTTACACCGATTGAAAATCGAATGTCTTACAGCATTTTCCTGAATTATGATAACATTCCGATACAATAACGTTCAGAAGAAGCTGCGACTTCTGCCACTGATTCTTCTGACAAAAATTATTTTACCAACTTAAGAATAAATTTCCGCTCGTCTGAATCCATCCCTTTAAGAATATAGACACCTTTTGGCAGAGAAGAAATGTCGGCCTCACGGCCCCAGACAGGAATTTCGATTTTTTTTCCACGCATGTCGAATACTTCCGCTTTACTGATGTCGTTCGAGAACACTATAAGGTCAGAAGCCGGATTTGGATAAAAGGTAACATCTGATAATTGAAATTCAGCCGTATCCAGCGCCCCTACCTGGAAAGGTTTTGAAACCGTTTGACCCTGATATGTACAACTAAATGTCCATATTCCGTTTTGATCCAATTGGACAGGCGAGAAACTCCAGTACCAATAGGAGCTATAATAAAAGTCGGTTAAAGTGTGATTATAATTGTATAAAATCGTACCGTCGGGCCGTATCAGCTTTAGGTTGGCAGACGTTCCCGGCAGCTGGTCCGACAAATATATGGCGGCAAAAACCGGTTCGGAGGTCGAAAATACATCCTTCATATTAGGGGTTTCCACAGATGGGCATGTCGGAAAAACCGGCGGGGCACTATGAGTAAGTACGGCGTTGATTTTCGGATCCTGATACGATTTTTGGCTTTGCCACCAGCTGTCGGATGATGAAGTCCAGGTATTACACGTTCCTGAATACGTATCGACCAACTGATTAGTATTATTATAAACTTCAAAATGTAAATGCGGACCTGTCGAATTGCCTGAACTGCCGATGACTCCAAGGTATTCACCGGCACTGACCGATGCACCAATGTTTTTTGTCGTCAGCGAACCGTTTTTTAAATGGCCATACCACGAAACACTACCATCCGAATGCTGTACATAAACCGCATTCCAGTTGTTGTTGTTAAAATTGCAGCTCATGTCGTAATTGCCATCATTTTTTCCAATGATAATGCCGGGAGCGGCAGCTATCACCCATGAGTGGTTGTTTTGGAACTGATGCCAGGTAAAAGGCCATGTAAAAATGTCAACCCCTTTATGGTTGTAGCCCTGCGCGGTGTCGTAGGCCCGGTTACCACAATTGTAATCCTGTATCAAATTTGGAAATGCAGCATTGTGATCGACATGGTTACTGATGCTCCACACATCGTTATACGGTGAGTCGGGATTTTTTACTACGGGCCACTGGAAGAGCGGATGCACCATATTTTGTACTGCAGCCGCTGTCTGCAGTA
>JADMKR010000229.1 GCA_015478765.1 Flavobacterium sp. | reverse complement strand
TATCGACAATACCTATAAGGGTATGACCCAGCATACCTAAAATGACCGGGTAAGCCAGCTTTAAGTTATAGGAAAACTCACGTGTATAGATTTTAAAGTTCACCGCGGAAATTTTCGGCAAAGGTAATACTGTCTATCGTAATTTATGCTACCATATTGAAAGTCAATTTTCTTACGGAGATAATTCGGAGTTCGGTAAAAAAATTAATGCCCGGCCTTATCACGATCTGCCTATTTTAAAATATTGACAATCATTATTTTGGAATTCACACGGGATGTAATTCAAGTAGATTCTGCGGCAATCCCTGTAAAACATGGGAATCATGTAAGCACCATTAACATTGGTGACGTAGTTTTGCCGAAGTAAACAAAACAAACTGTAAATTATGTACACACTTAAATTGATTAAAAAAGCCGCAATTGCATGCTTATTCTTTTGTGGCCTCACGGCAAACGCACAAGATGCTATTGAAAATTACGATCAGGGTTTCCGATTGGGTTTTGGTGTAAACGCGGGATATGTGCTTGATGATCCATACGATTTTGCGCTAGGCGGCGATATCAGGCTTCAATACGATTTGACACAACGCTACTCGCTTACTTTGACTACCGGCTTCACCAATCTATTTGCTGGGGATGAGTGGAAAGATTTAGGATTTATCCCGGTCAAAGCAGGATTTAAAGCATTTATCTGGGAAGATAGCTTTTATCTGCTGGGCGAAGCCGGTGCTGCATTTGCTGTCACAAACAGGGATGAGTATAAAGGCACCAATGACACGTCGTTTTTGCTTTCGCCAGGAATAGGTTATGCTACCAAATATATCGATTTAAGTTTGCGATACGAGCATTACACCGATTTCCCGATAGCCAATAACGGAGCGCTGGGCGAAGGTACAGGTCAGATTGCTTTGCGACTTGCCTATGGTTTTAAATTGTAACTAACTAACCTTTCTATACCTGAAAAGGCGTGCTGTTAAAGGCACGCTTTTTTTATTCGTTCTCCAGAATGCGGCGATAGCAGGCAAGTTGTTCTTGTATTTCCGGATCCAGTGCGGGTTCCGAAATTGGGTATTTCTGAAGTTGGTCCAGAATAATGTGCGCAGTGATCAATCGGGCGGAATCTTTATCGTCGGCCGGAATGACATACCATGGTGCCGTCGCTGTCGAAGTGCTGTTTATCGCTTCCTGATAATACCGCTGATAATCATTCCATCGCTCCCGTTCTGTTAAATCGCCGGGGGAAAATTTCCAATTGTGTTTCGCTTTATCAATGCGCCGCAATAAACGTTCAGCTTGTTCCTTCTTACTTAAATGAAGGAAGAATTTCAATATAATGGTGCCGTTTTCGCTCAGGTGTTTCTCAAATTCCACTATTTGACGCAATCGAGTTTGCCAAAAGTCATCCGTAATATCACTGATCGATGTAATTCCCGGAAGGTTTTCTTCCAAAATGATTTCGGGATGAACTCTCGAGACCAGTACGTTTTCATAATGTGAGCGATTAAAAATACCAAACTTTCCTCGTTGTGGCAATGCGATGTAATGCCGCCAGAGATAATCCTGCTTGTGTTCGGCTTCGGTTGGCTTTTTAAAGCTGTGGACAGCCACACCGCGCGCATTGAAATCTTTAAATACCTCTCGTATCAGGCTGTCTTTGCCAGAGGTGTCCATGCCCTGCAGAATAATCAAGACACTGAAGCGGCCCTGTGCGTACACGACTTCCTGCAACTCGCTGAGCGTGCGACGCGTGTGATGTAGCGACTGCTCTATTTTCGATTCGGAAAGTTTCAGCCGCGGGTGGGTCGGGAGGTCGCCAAGGGAAATGGGACTATCGATTTTATAGCGCGCTGAATCAATCTGTTTCATAATGTATATTTACATAAAAGTATATAATAGAAATTAAATCGGCGTTACTATAAAATGAAAAAACTAAAACTTGAACTATTCCTCCAAATTATCGGGATCGGATCGGCGTCCGGACTGATACATAAGGATAACATGCTGCTTGTAATATCCGACAACTCGGGTTATTTGTATGAATATTCGATTGAATCGGATTCACTTTCAAGAAGTCCGCTTTTCGAAAGTGTTGTGATGGAAAACATTCCGAAACAGCACAAAACCGATTTTGAAGCGATAACATATATAAACGACACCATCTATATTTTTGGCTCCGGATCGACGCCGAATCGGAATGTCATGATGCAATTGGACGCCAATACCAAAACAGTGCTGGCAACCCATGACATGGCAGATTTTTACGCGATTTTGAAAAGCTTTGCACAGATTGCTGATGCCGATTTCAATATTGAAGGTGCGATTGCATCCGAAAATGTCTGGTATTTCTTCCAACGCGGAAATCAGGGAAACGGTAAAAACGGAATTTTTACTGTTACAGGTGACATCACCGGATTGGATTTTTCAATAGTTTATAACCAATATAAGCTTCCTAAACTGGGCGGAATCGAAACCAGTTTTACCGATGCGACAATAATCGACAACACTATTTATTTTCTGGCAACGGCCGAAAACACTAACAGCGCCTATGATGACGGCGAAGTAATGGGCTCACTCATTGGCCAAATCAATATTGAAAAAATGAAAATTGGCAAAACGCGAATGATTCCGCAGAAATTGAAATTCGAAGGCTTGACCACATATGATGTCAACAATGATACTATCACATTCCTACTTTGCGACGACAATGACAGTGAAACATTAGAATCAGCCGTTTACAAACTGTCATTTCAAAAATAAATCAAATTATTTTTTGGGCAGTCCCAACCTTTAGTGACAAATTATACTCTATACTTTTAAAGCAACCAATTTTGATAACCGAGAAACTGCTTACCGAGTGTAAAAAAATGCAACGTAGCGCCCAGCGTCAGTTGTATGAATATATGGCTCCCAATTTATACCGCACCTGCAAACGCTATCTTAAACACGAAGAGGAAATCGAAGAGGCACTCGCCGATGCGTTTTATACCATTTTCACAAAAATAGATCAGCTGAACCAATGGGCCGCGTTTGAGGGATGGGCGCGGAAAATCACAGTCAATCAATGTTTGTTGACTATCCGTAAAAAAGTCAATTTCAATATGTATATCGACGACATAGCAGCGAGTTCAGAACCCATGACTGAAGCAGTCACCGATTTGGAAGAAGAAGACCTCCTGAATTTGCTCACTAAAATTCCGACAGGCTGCAGCACCGTCTTCAATCTCTTTGTAATTGAAGGTTACGGACATAAAGAAATTGCTTCGATGCTTAATGTTTCGGAAGGGACTTCGAAATCGCAGTTAAATGCGGCAAAGGCGAAATTACGTGAGTTGGTAAACCAGCTCTACTATCAAAAAGCGACATGATGAACGACGAAAAACTATATAACAGTATTAATGAGGCTGCCCGAAATGCCGAAAAACGCGAGTTCCCCGCAATGGATAAAGTGTGGGATCGCGTGAATGACAAGCTGGACAACAATGTGCTTCAGCGGCAAAGTAACCGATGGAAGAAATTCGCCGCCGCCGCCTCGGTCCTATTGGTTGGCTCTTTAGGTTTCATCCTGACGGATCGCGAGCCTGAACCTGGCAAAATCGAAAACCAAATAGTTATTACCGATACCATTCAAGAAATCCCTACCGTAATTCAAACACCGGCCGTAGTGGAAGAGGTACATCCGGCAATCAAAAAAGACGCTCCTGCGATTTTGGAAAAACAGATCGCACCACCCAGTGCTGTGGCAGTTGAAAGTGAAGTCATAACCGAACCAGCACATTTGGCCGATGAACCAATTATCACAGAATCCCAAATCACTATAAAGAAGGCGCCAAAAGCAGTTTTGTTGAATAAACCGAATGTTGCAACGCGAACTGTGCGTCAGGCCGTAGTTTCAACCGAATCGACAATTTCCCCCCAAGCAACTGAAGCGAACCCACTGCTGGTAGTGGACGGCAAGGCAATTCCCGAAGGCAAAGAATATGAAAAATCACTCGACCAAGCATTGCAACGTGAGGCAAATGGCGACGGGGAAATCGTGATATTGAAAGAACCCTTGTACATAATCAATGGAGCATATTATTCTGAAGAAGAAATGTTTGGCAAGACTCCGACGAGTCCGTATGCACCACTCAATAAACAGGACATTGAAACGCTGACCATTCTGCAGGGTGAAAAGGCGATTTCAATCTACGGTGAAAAAGGCCGCAACGGCGTTGTCCTGATCACCACCAAAGGCGGAAAACCCGCCGCTGCAAAAGGCAGATAATATTCTAAATTATTTAAAATTCCCTATCATGAAAAATGTAAAAATGTTTTCATCGGCCATCGCTATGCTTTTATTTTTCGCAACAACTGCCTATTCGCAAGCGGATATCTTCACCATCTCGGGAACGGTATCCGATCAGTCGGGTGTGCTCCCCGGCGCGAATGTTCAGGTAAAAAATACCAACCGTATTACACAAACCGATATATACGGTATGTATTCGATCAAGGCGCATAAAAACGAAAAATTGGTGTTCAGCTTTGTAGGTATGGCATCACAGGAAGTGACCGTAACAAAATCGGCAGTCGTCAATATTATATTGAATACCGAAAATTTTCTACTTCAGGAGGTCGTACAGGAACCGCGCGTGGTCATGGGCAGTCTTGGTATCAAGCGGGAAAGAAGCGCCACTTCGTCAAGCCAAATTCCTGTTCAGGGTAAGGCATCGGGCCTGGCCGTTGCGCACGACAAAGATCACCCAAGAATTGTTCTGCGGGGAAATAGTTCGTTGCAGGGCGGCAATCAAGCGCTGATCGTAATTGATAATAAAATCGCCACGGCCGAGCAACTTAAAAAGTTAAAGCCGGAGGAAATCCAGAGCACCCATGTCATTAAAGGAGCTCAGGGTGCAGCGTTATACGGTTCCGATGGAGTAAATGGAGTAATCACCGTTACGACTAAAGCCGCCTTCGCCCAAGGAATCCAACCGTACACTCCTACCCAGGAAGACTACGAATCATTTGTCGAAAATCCATTTGAAAGTCCGAAGAACGCGCCTCTGTCTACATTTTCAATTGATGTCGATAACGCGTCGTACACCAATATCCGTCGGATGATCAATAACGGCCAAAAGATTCCAAAAGATGCTGTCAGAGTCGAGGAGATGGTGAATTTTTTCAAATATGATTATCCGAAACCAATCGGTGGCCATCCGTTCTCAATCAATACCGAAGCAAGTGACTCGCCCTGGAACCCAAAACATAAATTGCTTAAAATTGGTTTACAGGGAAAAATATTGCCAACCAACGACCTTCCTGCTTCCAACCTCGTCTTTCTGATTGATGTTTCCGGATCGATGAATTCTGCAAACAAATTACCATTACTGGTGCAATCGTTCAAGATTTTGCTGAACGAACTTCGCACCGAAGACAAGGTTTCCATAATAGTCTATGCGGGTGCAGCGGGTATGGTTCTGCCTCCCACTTCCGGATCGGAGAAGCAAACGATAATCGCAGCTTTAGACCGCCTAAGCGCAGGCGGAAGTACGGCTGGTGGAGCCGGAATCGAACTTGCCTACAAAACTGCACAGGAAAACTTCATAAAAGGTGGAAATAACCGGGTGATACTGGCCACTGATGGCGATTTCAATGTTGGCAGTACATCCAATTCCGATATGCAGTCGCTGATCGAAACCAAGCGAAAATCGGGTGTTTTCCTAACGTGTCTTGGCTATGGAATGGGGAACTATAAAGACAGTAAAATGGAGATCCTGGCCAATAAAGGAAATGGCAACTACGCCTACATCGACAATATCCAAGAGGCCAATCGCTTCTTGAGCAAAGAGTTCAAAGGTTCGATGTTTGCCATTGCAAAAGACGTGAAAATCCAAATCGAATTCAATCCAAAACATGTGCAGTCCTACCGCCTAATCGGTTACGAAAACAGAAAGCTCCGGGCCGAGGACTTCATCGATGATTCGATTGATGCCGGCGAACTCGGGAGTGGCCACACCGTCACTGCTTTGTATGAGATAATTCCGGTTGGCGTGGAAAGCGAGTTCACCAAAGATATACCTGAATTAAAATATACTGATAACAAAACAAAATCCGGGAACTTTAACGACGAACTCGCCACCATAAAGTTTCGATACAAAAAACCCGATGGTGAGAAAAGCATTGAAATGATCGAAACGATCGCGCATAAATTTACCTCAGTACAAGCAGCGTCGGCCGACCTGAAATTCAGCGCAGCAGTAGCATGGTTCGGGTTAAAACTTCGCGACTCCAAACTCGTGGGCAACAAAGAAGTTGCAGACATCAAAAATCTCGCGAAGACCGGAATAAAAAATGATCCGGAAGGTTATCGATCGGAATTTATTCGACTTTTAGAAACAGCAATTTAACCAAAGCCCTTCGGGGCTTTTTCTATTTCTCGATCTCGCGCAGGTTCTCCATCTTTTTGAACGCCAGGAATCCTTTGATATCTTCGAAATGTTCCCGAACGCGCTTGTTTCCGAATTCAAATACTTTTTCTGCGAGTCCGTCCAGAAAATCCCTGTCATGCGATACGAGTATCAGTGTGCCGTCAAAATCCTTTAGCGCGTCCTTGATAATGTCCTTGGTTTTCATGTCAAGGTGGTTGGTCGGCTCATCCAGGATCAAGACATTTACAGGTTCCAATAACAGCTTGATCATCGCCAGCCTGGTCTTTTCACCACCCGACAAAACCTTTACTTTTTTGGTCGTATCATCACCGCCAAACATGAATGCTCCAAGCAAATCTTTAATTTTTGACCGGATATCGCCCACAGCAATTTGGTCAATCGTTTCAAATACGGTCAGGTTTTCGTCCAACAGCGAGGCTTGGTTTTGCGCGAAATATCCTATTTGTACATTGTGACCAACATCCAGCTTGCCTTCAAAATCAATTTCTTTCATGATCGCCTTGATCATCGTCGATTTACCTTCGCCATTTTTTCCGACGAAAGCTACTTTCTGACCGCGTTCGATTACCATTTCGGCATCCTTAAAAACCACATGGTCGCCGTACTTTTTCGACAGGCCCGAGACTACGATGGGATATTGGCCACTTCTAGGCGATGGTGGGAATTTTAGTCGCAACGCCGAATTATCGACCTCGTCAACCTCAACGATGGTTAGTTTTTCGAGCATTTTGACCCGCGACTGGACTTGCAGCGTTTTAGAATACGTCCCTTTAAACCGTTCGATGAATTCGGTGTTCTCGGCAATCATCTTCTGCTGTTCTTCAAACGCTTTTTGCTGGTGCGCACGGCGGTCCTTTCGCAATTCGAGATAGTGTGAATATTTGGCTTTATAATCATAGATGCGACCCATTGTCACCTCAATGGTCCGGTTGGTGATGTTGTCGACGAAAGCGCGGTCATGCGAAATGACGATCACTGCTTTAGCCGAATTGATCAAAAATTCCTCAAGCCATTGAATACTTTCTATATCCATATGGTTCGTTGGCTCATCGAGCAGTATCAGGTCAGGTTTCTTCAAAAGGATTTTGGCCAGTTCGATTCGCATGCGCCATCCACCGGAAAATTCAGACGTTGGCCTGGTGAAATCCTCACGCACGAATCCCAGTCCTTTCAATACTTTTTCGACTTCAGCTTCATAATTGATTTCCTCTATCGAGTAAAACTTTTCGCTGACTTCCGAAACCCGTTCGATCAATTTCATATAATCGTCGCTTTCGTAATCGGTTCTGATCGTCAGTTGTTCGTTCAAATGATCGATCTCGTTCTTCATCTCGAAGTATTCGGCAAATGCTTTCGAAGTTTCCTCAAAAACGGTCGCATCATCTTTCGTCAGTAAATGTTGTGGCAGGTAGGCAATCACGGCTTCCTTTGGTGCCGAGATATTTCCGGTGGAAGGTTTTCCGACGCCTGCAATGATCTTTAACAACGTCGACTTGCCGGCGCCATTTTTACCCATAAGGGCGATTTTGTCATTTTCATTTATCGCGAATGAGACGTCGCTGAAAAGCGTCGTTCCGCCAAATTGAACCGAAATATCATTTACTGTAATCATGAGAGATATGCGTGTTTTTTAAGCGCGCAAAGATAGCACAAAAACACGCATCGGAATCTTTTTTAGCAACATGGAATTGAGTGCTACAATGCAAAATGGCTTGCATCGGAATTCTGCAGTTTAATGGACGGGTTTCGGATTTCGAACCATAATTCATCGGCACCATCATAAACAAACGTATTGATGTGCTGCATGCCGCATTTTCGCAACACCGCGGCCGATGCGGCATTCAGCGCCGAAGTATAGGCGCATATTTTTTCCAGTTTCATTTCTGAAAATCCAAAATCGATGAAAGCCTTCGCCGATTCGGTTGCAAAACCGCGATTCCAGAATTGGGGCTTCAGCCGATAGCCGAGGTCGTAAAATCGGTAATGGCCGTTTACATTTTTCTCGACTTTTAGTCCGGCCCATCCAATGAATTCGCCAGTTTCCTTTAAGATTGCTGCCCATCGGCCTATGCCGTTTTCGAGATACTGCTGGCGAATGTTCGCAATTATCTTCCGCGTTTCCTGAATGTTTTTAACGGGTTTATTTCCCAGGTATAAATGTACTTCGGGATCAGAATCGAGCTCGAACAATTCATAATCATCTGAAGGCAGTATTTCGCGAAAAAAAAGCCGTTGCGTCTCAAAAGAGGTTTTCATATTGCATCGTTTGTACGCTTATAAAAATACGATTAAAAATCTTCTTTCACATTCAGAATGTCCACTTGTGCCAACGGAGTGAGCGCCGGTCCTTCGATGATGCTTCCATCGGTGTCGAATCGCGAGGCGTGGCATGGGCAATCCCATGTGCGCTCGGCATTATTCCAATGAACTACACAACCCATATGTGTGCAAATGGCGGAACATGCTTTCACAACCCCATTGCTTTCGTGGTATACCGCTACTTTTTTGCCATCAACCTCGATCACTTTACCTTCAGTTTCCGGAATGTCGGTGAGGTTTGCGTCTTTGAAGAAAATATAATCTTTGATAATCTCGCCTGCATTGGAAATGTTCTCTTTGATTACTTTGGCCGCTGCTTTAGCCGGATTGTGTCGGGTGGAGTCGAACAGTTTGGTGTAAGTGGTTTCAGTTCCTATCAATATATCCCGTAAAACCATTGCCGCCAGCGTACCGTAAGTGAGTCCGTCAGATGAAAAGCCGGTCGCGAGCAATATTCGCGATCCTTCAGATCTGTAACCAATGTAGGGCAGCGCATCTGCCGGTTTATAATTTTGTGCGCCCCAACGATGGGTAAATTCGGCCACATCAAACTGTTCCCGTATAAAATTCTCGATATGGGTGATATTTTGCCAATTATCTTCTTTGGTGCCAACTTTATGCGGTTGCCCGACAACGATGACTCTTTGTTCGCCGTCATGATCGTAGGTTCTGATTGAAAACCGGTCGTTTACATTGTAATAACCCCAGAATGTACCTTCCGGATACTGACCTGATGCCAGTCTTGCCGCAACGCCATATTCACGATAAGGCCCCAAAACCGAATGAAAATCGACCATCAGACCTTTAGGCGTATGGGTGGCGTGAATCACATAATTTGCAAATACCCGTCCGTTATCAGTTTCAATGACGGCATTGATTTCCTCTTCATTTATACTGACGGCAGGCGTATTTTCATAAATCACACAATCTTCATCGGCGATAGCCATTGCCAATTGCTGAACATACCGCAATGGGTTGAACTGTGCCTGGTTTTCTACGCGAACGCCCGAAACCATTGTAAATGGTATATCACCCGGTGCGAGTTTTGAGGCCGACAGTCCACACGCGCGCGCTTCCTGATATTCGGTTTCAAGCTTTGATTCCTGGCCCGGAGTGGCTGCGTAGGAAATCCAAGGCTGCCGCCGGAAATCGCACGTTATCGCAAACCGGTCA
The DNA here is from genome assembly GCA_015478765.1 of Flavobacterium sp. Lineage (GTDB taxonomy): Bacteria > Bacteroidota > Bacteroidia > Flavobacteriales > Flavobacteriaceae > Flavobacterium. Next base: position 2,936 of record JADMKR010000229.1, on the reverse strand, counting down.
ACGTTGGCCTCAATAAAATCTACGGCATTTTTTCTTCCCTGGGCAATGGCACGGACAGTCGCTAAGTCGTATTTATCTTTGATGGTTTCGAAACCCTGCTCGATCATAGCGTAAAGATTTCCGGTGCTATGACCGGTGCTTCCGCCACCAACTTTTCGAGCCTCCAGGACGGTAACCTTAAATCCGGCTTCTTTTAGCAATTGTGCGGTCGTTATTCCGGTAATACCGCCGCCAATAATGGCTATTTCGGTCTGAATATCGCCAGATAGCGCGGGAAACGATGTTTCGGATGCAAAGGTTTTCCAGATTGATTTGATGCCGGATGGCTGGTGCAGGGATTGATTTTCCATAACTTGAGATTTTAGATACCAAAAGTTACAGATTATAGAAGGTTCAAGCTGTTAAACGGTTGTTAATTAAGCTCTCAGATACTCACTCGGAAATCTTCAATTATTTTATTGACCTTACCGAAGTCGGTTTCCTGGATAAATATTTCGACAGCTTGGTTGAAACTTCCGAAACCGGCCATTCGCGCCGATTGTATATTGTTTTTCACGACGGTGTTGACACCAATTTCCTCGATTTTAATACGAAGTGCATTGGCCAAAATCTCGCTTCCCGAAAATACTTTTATTAATCCCATAAAATTTGATTTTTAATTTTTGTCCTCTTCGTCGTCATCCTCAAAAAATATCGGTTCGATCATAATCCTGTCGGCAAGGGCCTCCACCCGTTCGGTAATCACTGTTGTAAAGAAAATCCGCTGCGTTTTTTCCACACTGTTGGAAAGTCTTTGCACGACGGCATCCATTCGGCTTCGGAACAATACATCGGCATCGTCGACAATGAACATTTTAACCGTATTCATGTTAAAACCGGCAGAGGCGAACATTGCATTGATGCGTGTTGGCGTTCCTATCAAAACATCGAGGCCTAATGAAATTACGTTCTTGTCAAAGTCGATGTCGCCTTTTTCATGGACGCCTAAAACGCGCAAATCGGTAAAATCGCCATACAGGTCAAAGAGTCCTTTCATCTCGACAACCTTCTCTTTGTCTTCCGCCAATATCAGCGCCCGGGTGCTTTCGCCAGCTGCTTTGGCCAATTTTTGTATGACGTTGATGACAATTGTAGTCGATTTCCCCGAACCTGATCCAGAGGCAATTACACAATCGGCGCCACTTTTTATTGTTGCGAACGTTTGTTCCTGCAATTCATTGGCATGTGTGAGTCCGGCTTCAATCAGTCCTTTGCGCAAATTTGCGTCTATCTTTTTTAATTCCATAATTTTTATCGGCTTATACTATTTACTTGCGAAAAGCCGTACGTCATTCTCAGAAATTTCGGCACCACCTAATATGATTAATCGCTCGACTACATTTCGAAGTTCCCGAATATTGCCTGTCCAGTCATATTCCTTCAGTAGCTCAATGGCTTGCTTCGAGAATTTTTTAGGAGTATTTCCATTTTCCGAAGCTATTTTTTCAGTGAAATGATCGACCAGCAACGGAATATCGTCTCTCCTTTCGTTTAATCCAGGGACTTTTATGAGTATCACTGCCAAACGGTGGTATAAATCCTCACGGAAGCGGCCTTCTGCAATTTCTTTTGTCAAATCTTTATTGGTTGCTGCCACTACCCGAACGTCGACCTTGATATCTTTGTCGGCCCCAACCCGGGTGATCATGCTTTCCTGCAACGCTCGCAGTACTTTGGCTTGCGCCGATAAACTCATATCGCCAATTTCATCCAGAAATATGGTTCCCTTGTCGGCTGCCTCAAATTTCCCCGCCCGATCGCGTACCGCCGAGGTAAACGCACCTTTCACGTGTCCGAAAAGTTCACTCTCGATCAGTTCAGACGGGATCGCTGCGCAATTGACCTCGATCAAAGGTGCGGCCGACCGCTCGCTTTTTTCGTGTAGTTGATGAGCTACCAGCTCCTTCCCTGTTCCGTTTGGTCCGGTAATCAAAACCCGGGCATCGGTAGGAGCAACTTTCTCGATGATGTCGCGAATGTGGCCAATCGCATCGCTTTGGCCCACCATCTCATAGTTTTTACTGACTTTTTTCTTCAGTATTTTGTTTTCGACGACCAGTTGCTTTTTGTCGAGCGCGTTGCGGACGGTGTTGAGCAATCGGTTTAAATCGGGTGGTTTGGAAATGTAATCGAAAGCACCCATTCGCATGGTGTTGATTGCAGTTTCCATATCGCCATGGCCGGAAATCATCACAATCGGGATCTCAGGTTTTATTTTTTTAACGGCCTCGAGAAGTTCGACACCGTCCATTTTCGGCATTTTTATATCACATAAAACCAAATCGTAATCATTGTTTTTTATCTTTTCAAAACCTGATGCACCGTCTTCGGCATCTTCCACGACATAGCTGTCGTTTTCTTCCGACAAGATTTTGGTCAGGACACGTCGAATGGCCGCTTCGTCTTCGATTATAAGGATTTTTGGCATAAGACAGTAAATTTCTACTAAGTTACTAAGTTAACCACTCAGTCACTAAAGACGATGGGTTTTATATTTTGATTATGATGTTGGCCAAAGTTTAGTAGCGCAACCATTTGATCATTTCCCGATACGTAGGTTTTTTGCCATACATCATGATACCGACGCGATATATTTTGGCCGCAAACCAAACTACGCCAATAAAGGTGGCAAACAATATAACCATGGATAATACCAGTTGCCATACCGGGACACCAAAAGGAATCCGCATCAGCATGACAATAGGCGACGTTAATGGAATCATCGAAAATACTGTCGCAATCGTCCCGTGTGGATCGTTCATCACTGTGAAAATTCCAATATAGACTCCTAAAATCAGAGGCATTATGATAGGCAACAGGAATTGCTGGGAATCGGTTTCGTTATCCACAGCTGCACCAATTGCCGCGTAAAAAGAACTGTACAAAAAGTAACCACC
>JADMKR010000228.1 GCA_015478765.1 Flavobacterium sp. | reverse complement strand
TTTTATGTAATCGTGCTCCCGTTCGACGAATGCGCGCGCACGTTTTCCGATTGCGGTAATTTCATCGGGGTTGTTGATCAAAAATTCGAGTTCGGCAGCGATTGCCTCGGCATCTGGAAGCGCATTAACAGCCACGCGTTCGGTCAGATTATAATGTTGCATGAACTCGGTTTCGGCACCTGTGAAAACGACTTTTCCTTTAGCCATGGCTTCGAGCGCATTGTAGCCTTGGTCATAGGCGAACACTTGATCGAGCAGAATATGGGCGCGATTATAAAATTCAATATATTGCGCATACGGAACGCTTCTGGTGGTGATAATGTTTACTTTATCTGCATATTTTCTTTGAATGATCTCAAGAGCTTGCTCGAAGATGTAATTTCCCTTTTTGTAATAATTCGCGATATTAATTCCGTGAAAAATTACGATCCTGTCGTTAACCGGCAATGGTTTATATAGATGATTTGAGACATTGATTGCATACGGAATTAACCCGGCACATTTGGGATGATTTTTAAGGGGAATATAATAATCGATATCACCGGCGACTACCGCGTTGATGTTTTTATAAACATAATCGTGAAGTTTTTCAAAAGGTTTTGTCGCGAATTTCAACGTGAATTTGCAATGATTGGCATCCGGATACGTTTCGCATGAAGTCAGAACAGAGTACTTGAATTTTCCCGAAAGCATATAGTTCACGCAAATGTAATCGTCGCCGCAAGAAACTAAAAAAGCTTTTTTGTTATTTTTGAACAGGAACTTAAGTAATTTACGCTCCATCTTTGGAGGTGACTGAATCGCATATTCATTGATTAATTGAACAACATCAAATCCTTTCAATTTATCTCGGTGTAGCCAGAATCGGATTCCGACTTCAACTTGTGCTACGTCGATTTTCGACAGTCGGAAAATGGCCTGTCGGATTTTATTTAGAATATAGTTATTCTTAAATAGTTTTGCGTAAATGTCGATATCCAAAGGATAATTCTTGAAATCATTATCGCTAATTATGACAGCCTCGTGACCCAACTCCTGCAAACCTTCCTTTAGCGAGTTATGAAACCTGCTATACTCACCAACAAGCAATATGCGCATGGATGTAGAATTTTGTCCCGAAAATAGGTATTATTGCACTATGGAACAAAACGAACGGTACAAAATATGTCTTGTAGGCGATTGTTTGGCTACTGGCGGTGCTGAAAAAGTCCAAGCGCTTTTATCGGACTATTTCGTTTCCATGGGATTACAGGTTCATCATGTAATTGTTCAGGATAAAGTTGAATATGCGTATTCGGGTTTGCTTCTGAATTTAGGAAAACTTAAAAACTCTAGTAACGGAATTGCGAATAAGTTCAAAAGGTTGTGGTCGCTCCGGACATTTCTAAAGAGACACGAATTTGACTTTATTATCGATTTTCGCGTCAAGAACAAACCCGTTCAGGAATGGATAATTGCGCGATTTCTTTACGATGTACCGACGATTTTCACGGTTCATAGTGCTGAGCCGAGTTATTATTTTCCGAAGAATCGATGGCTCGCAAGATCGATTCATAAAAATGCTTATGTGATAATTACCGTGACTGTCGGAATGCGGGACTATCTACTTGAAGAATATGAACTCAAAAACGTCAGATCTATCCACAACCCGCTAGATACTAAAACTTTGCTTTTTAAAAGAAGTCAAGTTGAACTTCCAGATTCCAACTTTATTTTGGCCACCGGCCGGATGAATGACGACATCAAACAATTTGATAAACTGATTAAAGCATACGCCGACTCAATACTTCCGTCCCGAAAAATAGATTTGATTATAATGGGTGACGGTTCGCTTCGTGCCGAACTTGAGACGCTAGTAAACGGTTTACATTTGGCAAGTCATGTTAAATTTGTCGGACATCAGACAAACCCATATAAATTCATGGAAAGTTGCCGTTTTCTTGTTTTATCAAGTCGGAGTGAAGGTTTTGGCAATGTCCTTATAGAGACATTGGCTTGTGGAAAACCTGTTATTTCTTTTGACTGCGATTTTGGCCCCAGCGAAATAATCAACCACCGCGAAAACGGTTTATTGGTCGAAGACCAAAATCTTGAAAAACTTACCGAAGCCATGAATCTTTTTGTTACCGATGATGTTTTATACCAAAAGTGCAAATCAAATGCAAAGCAAAGTGTACAACGTTTTTCGATCGATATTATCGGAAAACAGTGGCTCGATTTAATGAAAATTGATGTAAGTTAGCCGCCATGGATACAACAATGATTACCATTCCTACCATCATGGATTACCGAGGAAATATTGCGGTGGTCGAGAACGATGTCGCGCCGTTTGAAATTAAACGCGTGTATTATCTGTTTGATGTTCCCAGTTCAGCCAGCCGCGGCGGACACGCGCATAAAAATCTGCAACAACTGTTGATCCCGCTTTCAGGAAGTTTTGACGTAATTTTAAAAGACGGCAAGGAAACGCAAATCGTGACGCTGAACAAACCCGATCGCGGACTGTTGATCAGATCGAATGTT
>JADMKR010000227.1 GCA_015478765.1 Flavobacterium sp. | reverse complement strand
TGATCGATTGCTGGAAATACTTACTGCTTCCCAGGTTCACCGATGCTGAGAATCGTGAATTTGGATTCGATTTAGCATCCTGGCTGTGCGACCACTGAATATTGTAAATGGTGGTCTTGAAATAATCGGGATAACCTCGTTCGCTGTTGATCAGGTTTTCATACCGAAACTGGAAATTCCCCGAAAACTGATATCGCCACGCATAGCTCGATTCTATCCTAGTGGCATAACTGCCATTGGTAAAGTAATCGCCCAGTACCGCCAGGTTATAATGATCGGAAAGCGCAAAATAATAGCCGCCGTTCTGCAACGAAAATCCCCGTGTGTTGGAATCGTTATAGGAAGGCAGGATAATTCCGGACTGACTTGTTTCGGTCATCGGAAAAAAGGCAAAAGGCAAGGCAATGGGAGTGGGGACATCGGCGATCACCATATTGGTGAATCCGACGACGACTTTCTTTCCCGGCACAAATTTTACGCGGTTGGTTTGAAAGTAATATTCAGGATTATCGATATTTTCCGAGGTGGTGAAACGCGCGCCTTTCATGAAATATACCGAATCATTTTCCTTCTTGGTTACTTCTGCTTTCACCCGGAATTCGCCTTGCTCGGTACGCGAATTCCAGACCAGTGCTTTTTTGGTACGATAGTTAAACCGAATCGAATCGGGTTCAATGACATTGGTGCCCTGTTTAAAAACGGGTCGTTGCGTGTAATTTCCCGTAGAATCTTTTATTCGCCCCGCATAAACTTCATTGGTGCCATAATCCATGACGATGATGCCTGCTTTCAGTTCGATGTCAAGATAATACAGTTCAGCTTCATTATATAATGTGATCTGCTTGCGCTTCTGATCCATCTTCTCATAGTCTTTCGCGGTGCGTCGAACAATGCCTTCAAGCATTGCTTTTTTTGGCTTGATACTATCATTGCGAACAGTGTCGGCAATTTTTAGCGTATCCTGTACGTTTACTACAAGGCTATCGTTTTGGGTGTCAACGGGTACCGAAATAGTTTTTACCGGAAGTTCCTGCGCATGTATTTTTGCAGTAGCAATTGTTAAGAAAGTTGATAATAAAACGATATAAACTAAGTTTGTACGCAAGGGTTTTAATGCTATTTTTGTAAAAGGTGGCCCAGTAATTGCCTGCCAAACTTACATTAAATTTTTGTCAAAAATAATCAAATATCGGATTTATAATCTGTGTTAACATTATAATTAACTTTTATACGCTATGCTAAAATCTCCCTATCTACAAGCCTTTTTAATCGTTTTATTTCTTTCCTTATCCCTTTCCGGCCACAGTCAGTCATCCAAATTTAAAGTCACGCTCGACGCAGGGCATGGTGGGAAAGATTTTGGTGCCGTTTACAGCGGGCATGTTGAGAAAAATATAGCGCTGGCGGTGGTCAAAAAAGTGGGGGCAATTCTAGAAGACGAGCCCGGATTCGAAGTTATATATACGCGAAAAACCGATGTATTCATTGATTTGATCGAACGCGCCAATATTGCCAACAGAGCAGATGCGCACATTTTCGTATCGATTCACTGTAACGCAAACGCGAACCGGTCGGCCGAAGGAACTGAAACCTACGTAATGGGTATGTCCAAGAACGCATCCAACCTTGAGGCGGCGAAAAAAGAAAACGCGGTAATCACGATGGAAAAGGATTACCAGACCAAATATGAAGGTTTTGATCCAAAATCTCCTGAGTCGATGATCGGAATGACTTTGATGCAGGAGGAATATCTCGAGAACAGTATAGCCCTGGCCAGCAAAGTTCAGGATTTATTTACCGATGCTCTTCGTAAGAAGAATCGGGGTGTAAAGCAGGCACCGTTCATGGTTTTGCACAAAGCCTATATGCCACGGGTCCTTATCGAGATGGGTTTTATCTCGAATCACAGAGATGGTGAATACCTGGATTCTGAACAGGGCCAGAATGAGATTTCTCGGGCAATCGCCGATGCAATCATCAGTTATAAAAAGGAATATTTTGGATCGGGAACCATTGAAGCCACCACAGAGCGACCGTCACAGAAAATATCAGCAAGTGAGTCAGTACCTGCTGTCGAAAGGCCGGCCCCAACTCCGGCAACTACTTCTACTGCCAAAGGGGTCGTCTTTAAAGTACAGATCGCAGCGAGCGGAACCAAACTGGAGCTTGTACCTTCAAACTTCAAAGGCCTGAGCCCGGTATCGATACTGCAGGAAGGCGGGTCACTGTATAAATATATGTATGGCGAAACTGATAACTACGATGTGGCCCGTGAAAAAGTCGCTGAAGCCAGGGCCAAAGGATTTGAATCGGCCTACCTTGTAGCCTTCCGCGACGGTAAAAAAATTACTGTTCAGGAAGCGTTAAAAAAGTAGATGGATTACGTTTATTTACTTTAAATTTGTCTAAAACACCGGAGCATTGAAAATCACTAGAGAAATTAAGACCGCCATACTTGTTATAGCCTCCATATTGCTTTTTATATGGGGCTATAGCTTTTTAAAGGGAACCGACTTATTAAACAGTTACAAAACGTTTTACGCCGAATTCGACAATGTAGAAGGGCTGGCATCGTCGGCACCTGTAACGATCAACGGATTGCCCGTAGGTCGGATTCAAAGCATTGCACTTCAGAACAAAACTGGTAAGTTACTTGTCGAATTGCAGATAAAAACCGATTTTCCAATTTCAAAAACGAGTGTCGTAAACATCTACGAACCGGGATTGATTGGTGGAAAACAAATTCAGATAATCCCTAATCTGGAAGATCCTGTCCAAGCTGAGTCAGGCGATATGCTCTCCAGCGGTGCTGTTCCAGGTCTCACCGAACTTGTCGGGCAACGACTACAGCCACTTCAGGAAAAAATTGAAAAAATGGTGGTCAGCGCCGACTCCTTACTTTTGGGTTTGAACCAGATCCTGGATGAACAAACACGTCAAAATTTGCGTAACAGTGTTGCCAATCTTGATAAGACCATGATCGAATTCCGCGGCGCTTCGCAAAGTATCAATCAAATCCTGGATACCAACCAGGGCAAGATCAACAGCGCTATGACCAATCTGGACAACGCGACGCTGAACTTCTCTAAATTATCCGATTCTTTGGCCAATGCTGATATCGCAGGTTTGGTTCGAAAGATTGAGCACGCCATGGATAATGTCGACAAACTAATAGCCGATGTGGAAGCCGGGAATGGCACCATGGGTAAATTGCTGAAAGACGACAAACTCTACAACAACTTGAATAAATCGTCGAAAGAACTTGAGTTATTGCTGCAGGACGTTCGATTAAATCCGACGCGATACATTAACATTTCGGTTTTTGGCAAGAAAAACAAACCCTATAAGGCTCCCGTAGTCGACACACTTACGTTCGAGAAAAAATAGCATATGAGTTATTTGGATAATATTCTATTTGCACTGCTTCTTATATTGGGAGTAAGCTTCTTCACAATCAATATTCGGAAGATCATCCGGAATATCAAACTGGGCCGTGATGTGGACCGTTCGGATAATAAATCCGTTCGATGGGCTAATATGGCGCGAATCGCACTGGGACAGTCCAAAATGGTGAAACGTCCGGTGTCGGGCATTTTGCATATTATCGTATATCTCGGGTTTGTAATCATCAATATCGAGGTGCTTGAAATTATTATTGACGGGCTCTTTGGAACCCATCGCATCTTTGCATTCATGGGGGGCTTTTACAGTTTCCTGATCGGTGCCTTTGAGATCATTGCTTTTATGGTGTTAGTTTCTGTACTGGTATTTCTTATCCGAAGGAACATCATCAAATTATGGCGTTTTGCACACAGCGATCTGAAAGGGTGGCCAAAGTCGGATGCCAATTATATATTGTATTTCGAGGTCGTACTGATGACTTTGTTCCTGACTATGAACGGTGCCGATCTATGGCTTCAACAAATGGGTGTATCGCATTACGTCGAAGCAGGCTCTTTCCCGATAAGCCAGTTTATCGCACCAGTTTTCAACGGGATGTCGGTTGCATCGGTGGTGCTTATTGAACGTACTGCATGGTGGTTGCATATAACGGGAATCATCGTTTTCCTTAATTATCTTTATTTCTCAAAGCACCTGCATATCCTTCTTGCGTTTCCAAATACATATTACGCATTTTTAGGTCCACTGGGTAAATTCAATAATCTGGAATCGGTTACCAATGAAGTGAAACTCATGATGGATCCCAATGCCGATCCATTCGCAGCACCAGCCGCTGATGCTTCCGTCGCCCCTGAAAAATTTGGCGCCAGTGATGTGCAGGATCTTAACTGGGTACAACTGCTCAACGCCTATACATGTACGGAATGTGGCCGATGCACTTCGGTTTGCCCGGCAAATATCACAGGGAAGAAGCTTTCGCCACGAAAAATTATGATGGACACAAGAGACCGTCTTGAAGAAGTCGGTAAGAACATCGATTCCAACAGCGGCAAATTTGTTCCAGATAATAAAACATTGCTACACGACTATATCACGCCGGAGGAACTCTGGGCATGTACCACCTGTAACGCTTGCGTGGAAGAATGTCCGGTAAGCATCAGTCCGTTATCGATCATCATGGATATGCGGCAATTTTTGGTCATGGAGCAAAGTGCCGCGCCTCAGCCATTGAATGCCATGATGTCTAATATAGAGAACAATGCAGCGCCATGGCCATATAACCAGCAGGACAGGCTCAATTGGAAGAACGAGAATTAAAGAAATAGGTTTCCGGAACGATCTTCCGAAATCATTCTAAATACAAATCGATGCAGAACGCCGATATCAAATTGCAATCCGCCAGTCAGGATGGTGCTCAAATCAGTCCTGTTCTGCCACCCGGAATAAAGAATTACCTTATCGATATCGATGGCACTGTTTGCGACGATATTCCCAATGAAGAACCCGAACGAATGGGGACTGCAACCGTCTATCCCGACGCATTGGAAATGTTGAACAAATGGTACGATGAAGGACATATCATTTATTTCTTTACATCACGCACCGAAGCACATCGCGAGATTACTGAAATCTGGCTGAGGGAAAATGGTTTTAAATACCACGGAATGGTAATGGGGAAACCGCGCGGCGGGAATTATCATTGGATTGACAATCATCTTGTTCGGGCAACACGATATCGGGGACAGTTTACCGATCTGGTTGAAAAAGAAGTGACAATTGAAGTCTTCAATGACGGAAAACACCAATAATATTTTAATTTATAAAAATGTCGGAAAGTTTATCAGTGCCAACAATGGCCGAAATGTTAGCTCAGGGGAAACAGCCGGAAGTCTTATTCTGGGTTGGTTGCGCCGGAAGTTTCGATGACCGTGCAAAAAAAATCACCAAGGCATTTGTGCGCATCCTAAACCGGTCAAACGTGTCATTCGCAGTACTTGGCACTGAAGAAGGCTGTACGGGCGATCCTGCCAAAAGAGCCGGAAACGAGTTTCTGTTTCAAATGCAGGCTATGATGAACATTCAGGTGTTGAATGGTTATGAAGCCAAGAAAATCGTCACCGCCTGTCCGCACTGTTTTAATACAATCAAAAACGAATACCCGGAACTCGGCGGGCATTATGAAGTAATTCATCATACGCAGTTTCTGAAATCGTTGCTGGACGAGGGCCGCCTTACCATTGAAGGTGGAACTTTCAAAGGCAAACGGATTACTTTTCACGACCCTTGCTATTTGGGAAGGGCCAACGATGTTTACGAAGCACCACGCGATTTGATAAAAAAACTCGACGCCGAACTGGTGGAAATGAAACGCTCGCGTAAAAACGGTCTCTGTTGCGGTGCGGGCGGTGCCCAGATGTTTAAAGACGCCGAACCCGGTTTTAAGGAAATCAATGTAGAGCGCACAGAGGAAGCACTATCGCTGGAACCCCAAATCATCGCCGCGGGATGCCCATTCTGCAACACGATGCTTACCGATGGCGTAAAAAGTAAAGAACGCGAGGGCGACGTCAAAATAATGGACGTTGCTGAATTAATTGCAAATGCACAGGACCTCTAGGTAAAAACTAAAACATATGTATATTCCATTCGAGAATTTACCGGATGAATCTAAAATCTGGATATATCAATCAAGCCGAAAATTTTCTGATGACGAAGTCGCTGAAATTGATTCTGAACTGAAAGGCTTTTTAGAAAACTGGAACGCTCACGGAACGTCACTCCAGGCGTCTTATAAGATTTGCTACTCCCGATTTATCATTATTGCAGTAGATCAGGAAATTCAAGCTGCCACGGGTTGTTCTATCGATTCATCGGTGGAATTTATTCAGCGACTTGAAAAAAAGTACAATGTGGATTTATTGGATAAAATGAATGTCACCTTTAAACTTGGCGAACATATCGCGCATAAACCGTTGGCCGAATTTAAAAAAATGGCCAAAGAAAAAGCGGTTTCAGGAAATACCATTGTTTTTAATAATCTTGTCAATACGGTAGGCGAATGGAATGAATATTGGGAAGTCCCGGCAAATGAAAGCTGGCACAGCCGATTCTTTTAATAAACTCCCAATGCGATACCTACTCCCGGTTTTATTTTTATTTTCACAACTGGCTACTGCCCAATATTATTCCGATCCGGAATTATTGCCTCGAACGCCGGAAGGAGTCTGGGTCGACAGCATCTACAATAAGATGACTTTCGATGAGCGGGTTGGCCAGCTGTTTATGGTCGCTGCTTATTCCAATAAAGACACTGCACACACAAATTCATTGGAAAGACTGATTGAAGATTATCACATTGGCGGACTGATATTCTTTCAAGGGGGTCCGGGCCGGCAGGCAAATTTAACCAATCGCTTCCAATCCAAATCCAAAGTGCCGCTTTTTATTGGTATCGACGCCGAATGGGGTTTGGCCATGCGACTCGACTCGGTGCCGCGATTTCCATGGAACATGACTTTGGGCGCCATCAAAGACCTCAAACTCATCGAACGTGTTGGCCGGGAATATGGCAAGCAAAGCCGCCGAATGGGCATCCATTTTAATTTTGCGCCTGTCCTGGACATCAATACTAACCCTCGAAATCCCATTATTGGAAATCGATCTTTCGGAGAGGATAAGCACAAAGTGACCGAGCGCGCTCTGGCACTCATGACGGGTGTTCAACGACAAGGTGTTTTCGCTACCGGTAAGCATTTTCCTGGTCATGGCGATACCGAAACCGATTCGCATCACACGTTACCAACCGTCAACTTTTCTAAAGAACGCCTCAATGATGTAGAATTCTATCCCTATAGAAAACTATTCGACGCCGGCCTTGCATCGGTAATGGTGGCCCACCTGAATGTTCCTGCATTGGATCCGAGGGAGAATTTTCCATCTTCTATATCATACAATGTGGTAACCAATGTGCTGCAAAAAGAACTCGGTTTCGATGGGTTGATCTTCACCGACGCCCTAAATATGAAGGGTGCGAGCGATTTCAAACAGCCGGGCGATATTGATCTGGAAGCATTTCTCGCCGGAAATGACATTCTGCTCTTTGCCGAAAACGTGCCTTGGGCGCTCGAAAAGATTTGTGTCGCCTATCAGGATACCATTATCACGGAAGACCGTCTGGCACATTCGGTAAAAAAAATTCTACGATATAAATACCGCGCAGGCCTGGATCGGTATATTCCGGTAAAGACAAAAGATCTGGTGCGTGATCTGAATTCACCGGAGAACCGCGCACTGCAGTATACGCTATACGAGAATGCGATCACCGTCCTTAAGAACAACAACAATATCCTGCCTATAAAGAACCTTCCCGGTGAGCGTATCGCTTATGTGAAATTAGGTGATGACGATAGTACGCCATTTCTAAATATTCTTCAGAATTATACCGAAATCACGGAGATAAAAGAGAAGAATATTGATACTTTAATGCTTAAGCTCGAGCCTTTCACCACAGTGATTGTAGGGTTTCATAAAGCCGACGGTGCGTGGAAGAACCACGAATTCAAATACGATGAATTGCGGAAGATAGACACTATCGCTAAACGCAAAAAAATTATCGTCGATATCTTTGCGAAACCGTATTCGATGTTGCCATTATCATCTATACCAAATATCGACGGACTCATAATGTCGTATCAGAATACGGATGTGTCGCAGGTCGTCAGCGGCGGATTGATATTCGGTGCCAGTGAAGCAAAAGGGACATTGCCGGTTTCGATAGTGCCTTATTTTGGTGTTGGTGACGGATTGCCGACGCAACGTCTGAGCCGACTCGGCTTTACCGCTCCTGAAAATGTGGGTATGGATTCCAGGAAGCTGACCAACATCGATGTGATCGCGGCGCGCGCCATCAATGAACAGATGACACCGGGATTGCAGGTGCTGGTGGCTCGCCATGGCAAGGTTATTTATCATAAATCTTTCGGTTATCATACTTACGATCAACGAACACCGGTTTCCAACAGTGATATCTACGATGTGGCATCGCTGACCAAAATTACCGCCACACTGCCCAATATCATGCAGTTGTATGATCAAAGTGTATTGTCGATGGATACCAAACTGGGGAGAATGCTCGACATTTTCGCAAATACCGATAAAAAAAATATTGAATTCAAGGATTTGATGACGCATCAAGCCGGACTTCAAGCGTGGATTCCGTTTTACAAAGCTACGTTGGATGCATCTAATATGCCTTCCACTGCGATATACAGTAAAAGCTTCCAGCCCGGATTTACGTCTCAGGTGAGTGAGAACCTCTATATCAAAGACGGTTAGCGCAACGAGATACTGAATCAGATCGCCATAAGCACATTGGCTAAAAGAGAATATAAGTACAGCGATTTTACATTTATAATACTGAAAGAATATTTGGAAAAAGTGACGGGCAAACCGCTGGATCAATTGAGCCATGAGAATTTTTTCGCACCATTAGGCATGAACAGCACATTGTTTAATCCGCTACGAAAGTTCGATATGAGCCGAATTCCGCCATCCGAAATCGATACTTACTTCAGGCATGAAACCATTCAGGGTTATGTTCACGATATGGAAGCCGCCATGGAAGGTGGAGTAGGTGGGCACGCCGGATTATTCTCGAACGCCATCGACCTCGCCAAGATGATGCAGATGTATCTTCAAAAAGGTGAGTATGGTGGAAAGCGGTATTTTACCCACGATACTTTCGACGAATTTAATACTTGCTATTTCTGTAAAACGGGCAACCGTCGTGGCATCGGTTTCGATAAACCCCAATTACCGGGAAAAGCAGGCCCAACCTGTAATTGCGTATCGGCTCAAAGTTTTGGACATACAGGATTCACGGGAACGATGGCGTGGGCAGATCCGGAAAGCGGCATCGTCTATGTTTTCTTGTCTAACAGAACATATCCCGACGCGACAACCAATAAATTATCGCAGGAAAATATTCGGGAAGACATTCAACAGGTTATCCAGGATGCAATCATCGATTGATTATCCAACAGCCTGAGTACGAACTTTTGAAAACGAAATTGATGAGAATAGCAATTGTATGTTATCCGACATTTGGTGGCAGCGGTGTTGTGGCTACTGAACTCGGACTTGAACTCGCCCGACGCGGACATGAAATCCATTTTATTACCTACAGTCAGCCTGTGAGACTTGCGCTGCTTGGTAAAAATGTACATTATCACGAGGTCAATGTTCCGGAGTATCCGCTGTTCCATTATCAGCCCTATGAACTTGCATTGTCAAGCAAATTGGTCGATATGGTTAAACTGTACAACATTGAACTATTGCATGTACATTACGCTATTCCACACGCTTATGCCGGTTATATGGCGAAACAGATGCTGCAAGATGAAGGCATCTCAATCCCAATGGTCACCACACTTCATGGCACCGATATCACATTGGTAGGAAACCACCCGTTTTATAAACCGGCCGTGAGTTTCAGCATTAATAAATCGGATATTGTGACTTCGGTTTCGCAGAATTTAAAAGAAGAAACTTACCGGTTGCTTAATGTCACCACCGATATTCATGTAATCCCCAATTTTATCGAACTTGAAAAAAATGTCAAGGAAGGCAACATAGCGTGCAGGCGTTCCGTTATGGCTAACGAGAACGAACGGATCATCACCCATATAAGCAATTTCAGAAAGGTTAAACGGATTCCGGATATTATCAGAATATTTGATAAAATCCAGAAAGAAATGCCCGCAAAATTGATGATGGTAGGTGACGGTCCCGAAAAAGAACATGCCGAACGGCTTTGCCATGAGTTGGGAATTTCCTCCAAAGTTATATTTTTCGGAAACAGCAATGAGGTTGACAGTATTTTGAGTTACTCCGATCTGTTCCTTTTGCCATCCGAGACCGAAAGTTTTGGATTGGCCGCATTGGAAGCAATGGCTTGGGGAGTTCCTGTAGTTTCCAGTAATTCAGGCGGACTCCCGGAAGTGAATTTCGATGGAAAATCGGGATACCTAAGTGATGTAGGCGATATTGACGGCATGGCTGCCAATGCAATAAAAATTTTAAGCGACGACAGGGTATTGGAACAGTTCCGTGCTAATGCGCTTGAAGTAGCGCGCCAGTTCGATATTCAAAATATTCTACCACTGTATGAAGCGATCTACGAAAAAGCAATTTTAAAGACATGAAATATCTAATCGGATTAGTATCGGTATTACTTCTTGGATGTGCATCTAAAAAGGTTCAGGACATACCCGAGGCGCCCCGCGGCCTTTATGAGGTATTAACCCAGCAAAGTACGGGTGGAGCTAACATTCGATTCTTCGAAATCCTGACGACCACCGATGAAATTGCGATGCTTCGCGGTGACGAAAACTTAAGAGGGAAAATTTCTGACAGCGATATGAAAACCGCCAATTTTCTGATTTTGAATATGGGCGAAAAACCGACAGGAGGCTACTCGATTAATGTAACAAATGTCGAAGAAACACCAACAAATATAATCGTGACTGTTGTTGAAAATAATCCGGAAGCTGGTTCAATGAACACCATGGCCATCACTTATCCCTACACTGTGGTTCGTATCAACTCCAAAAAACCAATTGAGATAAAATAAAAAAAGACAGCCGCGAAGCTGTCTTTTCAATTTCTATTTTTTAGAATTTAGAATGTAAATCGGACACTGAGTGCCACGTCTGGTCCAAAACTGTTGTAGTCGTAACCATCGTAATTTCGACGATCATCACCGAAGTAAAGTTCGGGTCTGAAATCAAGCGATACCATTAGCGGAATGTCAAAAACATATTCGATTCCAATATCACCAGCGGCTAACAAAAATGTTCCTCCGTCGTCCCAATCATTATTGTTTCCATTGTTCCAGGGACCATCGTGTCGCCAACTTCCAACACCGGCACCAACGCCCGCATACCAGTTGAAGCCACCTTCAATATTCCAAACCCATTGGTACAATCCAACTAATTTGACGGCTTCTGTATTGCGGGTGTCTCTTATACCAAGGTCAAATTCGAGGCGGTTATTATCTGAAATAGCCCGCTGGTAAGAAACCTCTCCACCAAAACCATCATTGGCACCAAGACGTAAACCAATGGCATTTTTTCGGATTTCCTGGGACTGTGCGCTAAAAGCCAAGGCGACAAGCATCACAGCAGATAAAATTAATTTTTTCATAATATTCTTGTTTTAGTATTGTCCCAAATTTAAGATTTAACACCTCAAATCGCAGGGCAATTGTACTAACATTAACAAAAATCTTACGCTTATTTTATGATAAAACTAGTCAATATTATATGCCTGCAGCGATTCGATTTGCAACTGCGTGTCTGACTGCGGAATAGGTAAGGTTATGTCAAACGCCGAGAAATCCTGAAGTTCATACGAAATTACAGTTTCTGCATAAACCATCCCGATGTCGTTTGCATAAAATCGCTCTGAGGTCACAACGTCCTGAGCAATCAGCACCGGAACTTCCATTGTCATGCCCAACACTTCCACAGTAGCTGTAATAGCCAGATTTAATTTAATTGTTACCGATTTCACGTCATCGTACACTGCGTTCTCAGGCGTGGTGTAAGTTGGCAAACTACTGCCTGCAATCGATTTCAACGTGTAATTGAGTGTCATCGGATATCCGCCAATCTCTTGTTGCGACGTTCCCGAAATCGAACCGAGCTCCTGATTTGCGCTGGCATTTTCATCCAATAGGACAAAATTGGATATTGAAAGGCCGAGAGGGAGCATGTCGTTAATTCCCACGGATGCATTCCCCGTCATCATTATTTTCCCATTTTCGATTCGTAAACCGTTGTTCTGAGTAGTTCCCGAATACATGCCAAACGGTATTGGTCGGGCCTTAATTTTTTTGTAGGTCGTTCCGCTTATTACAGTATCATTGGCCACATATACCGAGTCGCGGCCCATCGATTGCGTTCCATCTACATCGTAGGTCCAGAAGTTACCATCGGTCAATGGCATATAATTACCCAGCGTAACCGTACTGCCAGGTTCATCATCACTGCTGCATGAGAATGCAAAGATTGAAATCGCAACCGCAAAAAAAGTATTTACTTTCATAAGTTAAAAATTAGTTGGTTGCTAAAGTATCAAAAAATCGCCTACATAATGTTTAGTTTATATTCTTTATGTTTGTATTCTAATCAAAAACCCGCATGGCAGGCAACAGCTTCGGTACAATTTTTAAGCTGACAACCTTTGGCGAATCACATGGTGAAGCTATCGGTGGTATTATCGAAGGATGTCCTGCCGGTATCCAACTCAACCTTTCGGATGTCCAACATGAATTGGCGCGGCGCCGTCCCGGACAGTCGGATATAGTGACCCAACGCGATGAAGCGGATGAAGTCCGGTTCCTGTCGGGAATTTTCGAAGGAAAAACGACAGGCACACCCATTGGATTCACAATTATGAATACCGATCATAAATCGGCTGATTACTCTCACATAAAAGATATTTACCGGCCCAGTCACGCCGACTATGTGTATCAG
>JADMKR010000226.1 GCA_015478765.1 Flavobacterium sp. | reverse complement strand
TGATTCGACAATTTGTAGCGAAGTTCCATTTGCGCCGCTGACCCAGAACGGTCCTCCGCCGGGTTCGCCTTCATTTTTAACCATTCCGCATACTCTTATGGGTCGGTTCAGCGCATTTAATATAAAATCTATTTGCGCTGATTCGGGCATTTCAGTAAACGAGTCATCTACTGGAATATTCAGTTGCGAACCCATGAATGAGGCTATCTCCTGTAACCGTTGCGAACTAATTGTGTTCGTAGCGACTTCGGATAGGATCGCAAAAACCTTTTGTTGTATCTCGCATAACACGCCGCCCAGCACTTTTTTGTAAAAGCCGATTGTTTCCACGTCGTCGTGAACGACATTATCGATATTTTTTATGAATAGAAGGTCGGAGTCCAGTGCGTTTAAATTTTGAATCAGTGCTCCGTGACCGCCCGGGCGAAAAACCAATTTGCCGTTTTCGCGAAAAGGGATATTATTTGGTGTTACTGCAATGGTATCAGTGGATTTGTCCTGATATGAATAGGTCACATTGGTGTGGTAGCCCGAGATGGACGACGTATCCAAATTGGTTAGGATTTCCTCAAACAGCGGCTGATGCTCTTCGGTTACCGTAAAATGCAGATTAATTGACGAATCGGAACAAGCATACTGAGTTGCTTCCTTTAGGTGTTCTTCGATGGGGGTTGCCACATGTTTGTCATATTTATGGAAAGGAAGCACGCCTTTTGGTTTGGATGAAAAATTGAAATCATCGCCCTGCAGCAACATTTTTATAAAATGATAATTGCGTTTTGTGCGCGGCCATGTGTTGAAATCTGGGTTATCTTCCTGTAATTCAGAGATCAGGTTTCCATAAAACGGAAACTTCTCGAGTCCGGCTAAAAAAACGGCAAGTTGGCTGGCATTTTTGCGGTTTATGTAAGAATTAATACTTTCATTCTCGGTGTCGAAATCGCTAAGGAATTCATTTAAAAATTTGAACATCCTGCTTGCGGCGCCCGATGCCGGAACGAATTTAGTGCACTTTATAGTGTGCCTTGCCTTATCGAAGAAGTGGGCATAATTTTTCTGTTGTTCACTATCCAAACAAACGAGGCCGTCGCCGCATGAGGCCGGCCGTTCAAGCTTCACATGGGCAATACCCGATTGAAAGTATTGAATATGGCGGATTATATTCTCGAACGGGATTCGGTGTTCGCGGATCTGGATATAATCGGAGACCGAAAAATTCATTTCGATCGCCCGCAGCATTTCGGAGATTAGGCTGATTGCAACCTTGGTCGAATCAGATTTTTCGATAAAAATATATGGAGCAGACTTACTTTCGGAAATGGTTTCGCGACCGATGGAAATTATTAAATCGGCATCCATTGGCACTGAAAAAGAAACCTCAGAACCGCTGTAATGATGCCGCAATGATTTGATAACATTCTCTGAATCGTAGCCAATTATTGCTATGCGTATTGATTTATTCGTGATTGTTTTAATATTTTCCTCCATGCCAAATATGCCTGTACGGCGAGTATTGTAAAAATTAAAAATTGAAGCGACAGCATTCCCAGACCGCGGTGCGCGTATAATGGAATCGATATAATATCGCCTATGATCCACAGTGTCCAGTTTTCGATTTTTTTGAGTGCCATAAACCACATGGCGGTAAAAAAGATTCCGGAGGTGAATATGTCTATATAGTTTTCGGTCTTGATTTCGTCACCAAAAAATTTATATACACCTAAAATAACGAATATAGTCAAGACAAACATGCCTACACCCATAATTTTCTGGCGCGAATTGGTGCGCGATATAGGAAGTTCGGTACCTGCCGGAGTTTTTTGGGACCATTTATACCAGCCGTACACGCTCATCACTGAATAATAAAAATTCATTATCATATCGCCAAAAAAGCCGGCGACGTATAATAAATATACGGTGATGGCAGTAGCGATCAGGCCGGTAGGATAAACCAATATGTTTTGATGCTTTGCAAAATATACGCTTGCGATGCCAAATACGAATGCAATCGCTTCGAGAACTAATGCAAATGTTGATACGTCTTTATATGCGTTGGTGAAAAATTCAATCATGATTAAAAAAATCAATGTTATTTTCGAATGCAGTACCGATGACCACCATATCGGCGCCCGCTTCATACGCATTGACTACCGCCGCTTTCGAACGTAATCCGCCGCCAACAATAAGCGGAAGCGAAGTATGTATCCTGACCGACTTTATAATTTCAGTAGAAACCGGATCCACCGCACCGCTTCCGGCTTCCAGGTAAATGAGTTTATTTCCAAGCATTTCACCTGCAACGGCTGTGGCGGTGATCAAACTGACATCGGTGGTTGCCAGTGGCGCCGTTTTGCTGATTCGGCTCACAGCACTTTGGTTACCGCCATCAATCAGGATATAGCCCGTAGGTATAATTTCCAGACCGGAAGATTTTAAGTTCAATGCCGATTCAACATGATGACCGATTAAATAATCGGGATTGCGCCCTGAGATAAGCGACAGTAACAGTAATCCGTTTGCTCTTTTCGAAACCTGCGACGGATGTCCGGGAAAAATAAGTACAGGCAACCCGCAATTTTTGAGTTGGCCGACCAAAAAGTCGATTTCATCTGAAAACACCTGGCTTCCGCCAACGAAAATATGGGTTGCAGGTGATTCAAGAATGCGAGTAATCAGTAATTCCATCGCGTTCCATGGCACTTTATCGGGATCGATCAAAACCGCCATTAACTTCTCACCGTCTGACCTGCTTTTTAGGATATCGTTATAGATCGTTTGCATTTGGCGGCTCATTAATTTTGAGATTCCGATTCGAATGCCCAAACTAAGACGAAATCGGCAAAAGTGATGAATTCAATGTTGTAGTTAACCGTTTCGCCAGCAAATGTGAGCACACCTTGCGCCTTTCCTCCTTCGAGATCGAATGGCGGAACATATATATGGTCTTTAAAACTGATGCCGGCCTCGTTGCGGATTTTGAATATCGATTCTTTCACTCCCCAAATTACTGTTAGGATCTGAATCCGATTTGGATTGTCTTCGGGAAGATATAACAATTCATCCGATGCGAATTTATCGGCAATGCGCAGTACTTTTGCCCGCGCCCATTCAAGATCAATTCCGGCTGATTTATCACTGACGATAATCGCGGAATATTCATGTGAATGGGTTATCGAAATATGCTTATTGTCACGTAGATTCGGCTTTCCCAGGGTATCGTAATAGAGATCGGCGTCGGAATACCCGGCAAGCTTCATTAATTTCCGAACACTTAAAAATGCGCGGCGATGCATCTCCGATTTCATATTCCGGAATCGGGCCAGGTTATGCTGATTCAAAAAAATATCGCGCTGTAGAACATTTTCCGATTCGGAAATGTTCCAAACAAGTATTCTGGTATGGTCGGCTAGGTGAATGTCTTTGTAGAGCGGCATATAGTTAGGGAACAGTAGATTGTGAACCACTGCATTACGCAATTAATGAAATCATAAATAATTGCAGTGAGTTAATTATTAGCAAAGTTATCCTTAAATTTGCAACCAATTTGCAATTACAAATATACTATAATGAGTACAACAACGACTACGCCCTTCGTGGCATACAAAGTTAAAGATATCAACCTCGCAGCTTGGGGACGTAAAGAAATAGAACTTGCCGAGGCAGAGATGCCGGGTTTAATGGCACTTCGCAGCGAGTACAAAAATGAACAACCTTTAAAGGGAGCCCGGATTGCAGGATGTCTTCACATGACGATCCAAACTGCGGTTTTGATTGAAACTCTGATCGCATTGGGTGCCGAAGTCACTTGGAGCTCATGTAATATATTTTCGACACAGGATCAGGCGGCGGCGGCAATTGCAGCAGCCGGAATTCAAGTGTATGCCTGGAAAGGGTTAAACGAGGAAGAGTTTGACTGGTGTATTGAGCAAACACTTTTCTTTGGTGAAGACAGAAAGCCATTAAATATGATTTTGGACGACGGTGGTGATCTGACCAATATGGTGTTCGATCGTTTTCCAGAATTAGTCCCTGGCATCAAAGGATTGTCTGAAGAAACAACAACCGGTGTTCACAGGCTTTATGAGCGTGTAAAGAATGGGACATTGCCAATGCCGGCGATCAATGTAAACGACTCGGTTACAAAATCTAAATTCGATAATAAATACGGTTGTAAAGAATCGGCTGTAGACGCCATCAGACGTGCAACCGACCTAATGCTTGCCGGTAAAAGAGTAGTGGTTTGTGGGTACGGCGATGTTGGAAAAGGTACCGCAGCTTCTTTCAGAGGCGCAGGATCTATTGTAACAGTAACTGAGATCGATCCAATTTGTGCACTTCAGGCGGCAATGGACGGGTACGAGGTGAAGCGCCTTGATACTGTTGTGGCAAATGCCGATATCATTATTACTACTACCGGAAATAAAGATATAGTTGTTGGCAGCCATTTTGAAAAAATGAAAGACAAGACAGTTGTGTGCAACATTGGACACTTCGACAATGAGATCGACATGGCGTGGTTAAATAAAAATCACGGTGCGTCTAAAATCGAAATAAAGCCGCAAGTCGATAAATATACCATTGCCGGAAAGGATATCATTGTTTTGGCGGAAGGCCGATTGGTCAATCTGGGCTGTGCTACCGGACATCCAAGTTTTGTAATGAGCAACTCGTTTACAAATCAGACGCTGGCGCAAATCGAACTTTGGAAGAATTCAGATAAATATGACAACAATGTTTATATGTTGCCTAAACATCTTGATGAAAAAGTTGCCGCATTGCATCTTGCTAAGCTGGGAGTCGAGCTGGAAGAATTACGTAAAGATCAGGCTGATTACATCGGGGTGGATGTTAAAGGGCCATTTAAACCTGAGTACTACAGATATTAATCGAACGCATTTTATATTGTGGAGAAGCCCCGTTTTGAAGCGGGGTTTTTTATTGACATAACTTTAAGAAGTTCTTCCAATAAAAGTTTTAAATTTATAATAACTTAAAAATTATAGATATGAAAAAATTAGTGATAGCACTGGCTGTTTGCGGAATGGTCTTTACTTCTTGCAAGCAGGAAACAGAAAGAGAAGAAGAAACTGTGATCACCGAAGATGGTGTAACAACTACAACCGAAACGGACACTGACTACGAATTGCAGTTAAACGAAGCCGAGCGCGAATATAATGAAGCCGAACGTGATCTTGAAGCTGCAGTTGAACGCGGTGATACTGAAGCTGAACAAGCTGCCCGAGAAGCCTCCGATAAAGCTAAAAGAGCTTGGGAAGATACTAAATCGGCTATGAAAGAAGCTGGCCAGGAAACCAAAGAAGCTTATAATCGTACGTTGGAACGTATGAAAGCAGATTAAACTAATGAGCCCGCAGCAGCGGGCTTTTTTTAACCTAACAAATAAAAAATAATGAACAAATACCTTATTGCTTTGTCGTTTTGCGGTGCAGTACTTATTACATCCTGTAAAAAAGAAACTGTAGTAGAGGAAACAGTGACAGTCCAACCCGACGGTTCAACGGTCACCACGACACGCACCACTACCGACTACGACATGCGGTTACGCAATGCTGAGAAAGATTATCAAAACGCAGAACGGGATCTGGAAATAGCGCGGGAAACCGGAGATACCAAAGCCGAGCAGGTGGCGAAGGAAGCGTCCGACAAAGCCAAAGAAGCGTGGGAAAAAACCAAAGCTACACTTAAAGAAGCAGGCGAAGACACTAAAGATGCTTACAACCGCACGCTTGAAAAAGCGAAAACCGATTAAATAAAAAACCCGCTTAATAAGCGGGTTTCCTATGAAATAAAAATCAAGTATTATGCTTCAAATGGAAGAATAGATACAAATGATTTGTCGTCTCCTTTTTTCTGGAATTTCACAACCCCGTCAACCCTTGCATGTAAAGTATGATCTTTACCCATGTAAACGTTTTCTCCCGGATTATGTTTAGAGCCTCTTTGTCTTACGATAATGTTTCCCGCAATAGCAGCCTGTCCGCCAAAAATCTTAACACCTAAACGTTTCGATTCTGATTCTCTACCATTCTTGGAACTACCGACACCTTTCTTGTGAGCCATGACGTATTAGTTTTAAATGTTAATTATTTTTCTTCAGTGGTTGGTTCTACCTCTGCTTTCTTAGAAGTTTTCTTTGTAGCACCTGGCAACGTAATGCCTGAGATCTGAATCTGCGTCAAATATTGACGGTGTCCATTTCTCTTTTTGTACCCTTTTCTTCGTTTCTTTTTGAAAACGATTACTTTGTCTCCTTTTAAGTGTTGTAACACTTTGGCTTCTACTGAAGCACCTTCTATAGCCGGGGCGCCTAAAGTGATTGTACCGTTGTCGTCAGTCAAAAGAACTTTTGCAAATGAAATTGCATCTCCTTCTTTATCAGCCAAACGATGAACGTAAACCTTTAAGTCTTTGCTTACTTTGAATTGTTGCCCTGCTATCTCTACGATTGCGTACATAACAATGATTTATATGTTTATAAAATGGCTGCAAATATACAACTAAATCCCATATTGGCAATCCGTTGCGATAAAAAAAACAAAATTAATCACACAGGTGATATTTGAATGTAGAAATGTATTGCAAATCAGTTGATATTGTTAAATTTGGAGCCACATACGCCAAAATTGTAACATCGCCAGGCGTAGGCAGACAAACATCGAAATCAACAAATTATTAATATATGAAAAATTCCATAATGGCTTTAAGTGCTGCACTGATGCTTGGGGGTGCTGCTTCGGCCCAACAGGTGGCTTTTGAAGAGTACGATTTAGATAACGGACTGCATGTCATATTGCACAACGATCCGTCGGCGCCGGTGGTGATCACCTCGGTGATGTATCACGTTGGAGCCAAAGACGAAAACCCGGAACGAACAGGATTTGCACACTTTTTCGAACATTTGTTATTCGAAGGAACTGCCAATATAGAGCGTGGAGAATGGTTTAAGATCGTTACATCAAACGGCGGTACGAATAACGCCAACACCTCCGACGACCGTACCTACTACTTTGAAGTTTTCCCTTCAAATAATCTCGAACTTGGACTATGGATGGAATCTGAAAGGTTACTTCATCCGGTGATCAACCAAATTGGTGTGGATACTCAAAATGAAGTAGTGAAGGAAGAAAAACGACTTCGCGTTGACAATCAGCCTTATGGAAATCTGGTTTCCGAAGTTAAGAAAAACATGTTCGTAAACCACCCGTACCGTTGGGCGACTATCGGTTCTATGGAGCACCTCGATGCTGCGACACTTGAAGAATTTCAGGCATTCAACAATAAATTCTATGTTCCGAACAACGCCGTTTTGGTGGTGGCGGGGGATCTAATCGACATCCAACGCACAAAACAATGGATTCAGAAATATTTCGGGCCAATAAAACGCGGTGCCGACATCAAACGCGAAACTTTTACTGAAGCACCTATCACCCAGCCGATTCACGCAACATTCGAAGATCCAAACATCCAAATCCCTATGATGATCGCTTCATACAGGACTCCTTCCATGAAAACGCGCGATGCCCGGGTACTTGAATTGATATCAACTTATTTAAGCGACGGAAAAAGCTCAAAACTCTACAAAAAAATCGTAGACGAGAAGAAAATGGCGCTTCAGGTGGGCGCAGTAGATTTTGCACAGGAAGATT
This sequence comes from Flavobacterium sp., assembly GCA_015478765.1. Taxonomy (GTDB): domain Bacteria; phylum Bacteroidota; class Bacteroidia; order Flavobacteriales; family Flavobacteriaceae; genus Flavobacterium. The sequence continues at coordinate 5,283 of JADMKR010000226.1, read as the reverse complement.
ACGGCATGTACATCTTGTACGGACTTCCAATGGGCGAAAATACCATGGCTGACCTACTTCGTGAAATTGACGAAGAAATCGTTAAAATGCAAACTACGCTGATTTCCGAAAAAGATCTGCAGAAACTTAAGAACAAATATGAGAACAAGTATGTCAGCAGCAACGCATCTGTTGAAGGTATCGCTGAAAATCTGGCTTCCTATTATTTGCTTTATGGCGATGTGAATCTAATCAATACAGAACCTGAAATCTACCGCTCAATTACCCGCGAGGAAATCAGGGATGTCGCAAAAAAATATCTGAATCCTAACCAACGTCTTATATTGGACTACGTTCCAGCTAAGGATAAAGCCCAAAACTAAAGAACCATGAAAAAAGCATTAATAGTATTTTCAAGCTTGTTCCTAACCATTATTATGCAAGCACAAGACAGACCGCAACCAAAACCGGGACCGGCGCCGGTAGTAAACGTAAAGAAACCGGAATCATTCACTTTGTCTAACGGATTAAAAGTACTGGTGGTTGAAAACCATAAGCTTCCGCGTGTAACCTACAGCCTTTCAATCGACCACGCACCGTATGCCGAAGGAAGTAAAAAAGGTGTGTCCGATTTGCTTAGCAGCATGTTGGGAAATGGAAGCACATCTATTTCAAAAGATGCCTATAACGAAGAAGTCGATTTCCTTGGAGCCAACATAAGCTTCAGATCGAATGGCGCGTATGCAAGTTCGCTTTCGAAGTATGCAAAAAGAGTGATGGAGTTAATGGCCGATGGCGCGTTGAATCCGAAATTTACACAAGAAGAGCTCGACAAGGAGAAAGAAAAACTCATCGAAGGTCTTAAATCAGAAGAGAAAAGCGTTGGCGCAGTAGCAGCTCGAGTTGGTTCTGTATTGGCTTATGGCAAAAACCATCCCGCCGGAGAATATCTTACTGAACAGTCAATCAACAATGTGACTCTGGAAGACATCCGGACAAACTATAATACCTATTTCGTACCTGGTGATGCGTATCTTGTAATTACCGGCGACATCAAGGTGAAAGAGGCAAAAAAATGGGCGAAAAATTTATTTGGTTCATGGACTAAAGGAGGTGCGCCAAATATCAGTTATACCGATCCGAAAAACGTGCAATTCACGCAAATCAATTTTGTTGATATGCCAAATGCCGTTCAGTCGGAAATCACTGTCGTAAATACAGTTACACTAAAAAAGTCAGATCCAGATTATTTCCCGGCAATTCTTGCCAATCAGGTATTCGGAGGTGATTTCAACAGTTACCTGAACATGAATCTGCGCGAGGCACATGGCTGGACTTATGGTGCGCGATCAAGCATTGGTGCCAGCCGTTACATCACTACCTTCACCGCGTCGTCACAGGTACGGAACTCGGTTACCGACAGTGCGGTTGTAGAATTCGTGAAAGAACTGAAAAGGATTCGTGGCGAAAAAGTATCGGCAGATGTTCTGGCCGGCGTTAAAGCAGGTTATATCGGGCGTTTCGTAATGCAGGTCGATAAGCCACAAATGATAGCGCGTTATGCATTGGACATCGAAACCGAAAAACTTCCCGAAGATTTCTATACGAATTTCATCAAAAGCATAAACGCCGTTACACCGGAGGACATTCAACGTGTAGCCAACAAATATTTCATGGCCGACAACAGCCGAATCATTATTGTAGGTAAAGCTGCTGATGTACTTCCAGGCTTATTGAAACTCGACATGCCAATATTCTACTTCGACAAATATGGCAACCCAACCGAAAAACCGGAATTGAAAAAACCGGTACCGGCAGGCGTGACCCTGAAGTCGGTTATGGATAATTATATCGCAGCCATTGGTGGTGAAAAAGCAGTTAGCGCGGTAAAAACTCTTTCGGTTACGGCAAGCGGAACCATTCAGGGAGTAACGCTTGAGTACACTAAAAAAGCGTCATCGGCCAACAAAAGCAGCGAAGGCATCAGCGTAATGGGCCAATCCATGAAGCGTGTATTCGACGGAACCGGCGGCTATGAAGCACAAGGACCTCAGAAAAAGCCACTTGATGCAGAAGATATTGCTGAGATGAAAGCGTATGCTCATCCCTTCCCGGAATTGAACCTTGCTAAAAAAGAAGGCGTGTCATTAACCGGAATCGAGAATTATAACGGAGCCGATGCGTATGCAGTGGTCGATAAGGACAAAAAGCTGTACTACGATGTAAAATCGGGCCTGAAGATCGGCGAAGTTTCAGAAGTTGAGATGGCACCTGGTCAAAAAACGGCAATGTCTACTCCGTACAGCGATTACAGAGAAGTAAAAGGAGTGAAGATTCCGTATAAGACTTCGTTGAATATCGGAATGGAAGTGGAATTAAATGTTACTGACGTGAAAATCAATGAAGGTGTAACCGACGCTGATTTCCAATAGAAACGTTTCCATAATGAAAAAAGGCTGCCAATTCGGCGGCCTTTTTTTATTTTCGGGCAGAAAGATAAACACCACCTAATATTATCAGCGCTCCAAAAAATTGTACCGGCGTAAGCATCTCATTGTCGAGCAGTCCCCAAAAAAATGCTACCACGGGTATCAGATATGTCACCGATGTAGCAAAAATAGGCGATGATATCTGAATTAATTTAAAGAATAAAATGTTTGCCAAACCTGTTCCGACAACGCCCAGTACCAGAATATATATCACCGATGTGCGAACATCCGCGGCTGCGACAACATCAAAAAAATCGGTAAACAGCAGTATCCCGAAAGCTGGGAAAAGCAGTACCAGGAAATTCCCGGTTGATATCGTCAACGGATTTAAGTCGGATAAATATTTTTTAATCAAATTGACATTGGTCGCATAACAAATGGACGCAACAACCACCAGTATCGCATAATAGTAGTTTTGTTCGGGGTGATGCATAGCTCCGTTCAGAATTAAGAGCGCACTGCCAAGTAAGCCAATGATAACCCCCATCAATTGCCGGCGCTGAAAAGGTATCCCAAATAGCAAAAATCCCAAAACAAGCGTGTTTAAAGGTGTAAGTGAATTGAGGATTGAACTTACTGAACTGTCGATTTCGGTTTGTGCAACCGAGAATAAATAAGCCGGAATAAAGGTTCCGAACAACGCTGTGACCGCAATATATTTCCACTTATACAAAGGGATTTTAGGTAAGGTCCTGAAACCTATGAGCAGTAAAAATAATGCGGCGAAAATAATCCGCAGCGATCCCAATTGGTACGGCGATAATCCTACCAACCCGAGTTTTATCAAAATAAACGAACTCCCCCAAACCAAAGCCAAAACGACCAAATACAGCCACTTTATATTTCCAGGTTTCATAGCAGATTTTTAGCAGTCCAAAATTCTGTAATTTTTGTGATATTAGGACAGCATATTTTGTTATTTTTGTAAGCATTTCCAAATAAACCAGTTACATTAATCTAAAACTAAATATCATGAATTTCACCAAGTCGTTAATGGCCTTAGCTTTGACCGGGATCGTCTTCACCGGTTGCAAGGAATCTGTTTCTGAAAACACGGAAACCACAACCGCGAATGAAACCGTTGCCGTTCAACCGGAAACAGCCAGTTTCAGCATTGAAGGAATGAGTTGTTCAATAGGCTGCGCGAAAACGATCGAGAAAAAATTAGCCGGAATGGATGGTGTTCAAAGAGCATCGGTTGATTTCGACTCAAAAATGGCAAAAGTTGAATTTGATGCCACCAAACTGACGTCGGAACAACTGATCGAAGCTGTGGAAGCTGCTGCAGATGGTAAAACCTATAAAGTGGCTGATGTGAAATCGTCCGGAGACCAGGCGATGTTATTCTCAACCGATCCGGAAAAAAAAGATAAAAAGAAGAAAAAGAAAAAAGGCGAAAAAGAGTCTGAAGCGGCAACCGATGCAAAGTCGGATGATAAGCCAGGATGCTGCTCCAAGAAAAAAGCTTGCACAGCATAATCTGATTCATCTGAATTAAATAAGAAGAAAGGAACCAAACAGGTTCCTTTCTTTATTTCCACTCAAGTGTTTCCATCAAAATCCGCAAATCCTTACTTATGTAATCGGCCGCAGGCATGATCGAATCAAAATTGGGCTTTGCATAAAAATATACTGATCCGGCAACGAAATGTTTAACCGAATCGGTCACGTAAAACTGCGTATTGGTCGCGGCATTTCCTCCCACCCGATAAAACATTCCATACACATCCCGATCGGGATTTATATACGGCTGCTCGATAATATCATCGGCTTTAATCACGTGTTCGTAAGTCAATTTCTGGGCATCGCGAAGCAGCGAGTTTATATTATTCTGTACAGGCTTGTACGTTAGATAAACGGTCGCTTTCATTTTCGGATAATCGATGGTAAAACTGCAATCCTTCTTTTCGGCAATAACCGCAGCGTCGTTCATATCAAAAGTATAGGGGCAATGGTTGGCAAACGATGCATATTGCGCACGGTCATACTCCAGGCGAAGATGAGCCGACGGTTTAGGCACGACGTCTTCTTTACATCCGTAAAATGATAGCAAGGCCGTAAATAAGGAAATGGTGTAGAATCTCTTCATTACTCTTCAATCGTTACTTTAATTTGCTTGATCCGCTTTTTGTCGGTGCTTTCAACAGTGAAACGGTATTTGTCGAAAGATATTTTCTGCCCCTTTTTCGGAAAATTACCCAATACCTCGAGAATGAATCCGGCAAGGGTTTCAGCTTCGCCTTTCCGCTCATCAAACACGACTTCATCCACATCGATGATCCGGTAGAAATCCTTTAAATTTATCTTGCCTTCAAATAGGTAATTTTTGTCGTCAAGCTTCGAATAGCTGATATTTTCATCGTCAAATTCGTCACTGATATCACCCACGATTTCTTCAATGACATCTTCCAGCGACACCAGTCCGGATGTTCCGCCATACTCGTCGACCACGATCGCCAAATGACTTTTCATCGCTTGAAAATCCTTTAACAAATTATCGAGCTTTTTATTTTCAGGCACAAAGAAAGGCTCGCGAATGAGTTCCTGCCAGTTAAAATCATTTTTTGTAAGATGCGGAATCAGATCTTTAACAAACAAAACTCCTTCGATCTTGTCGATATTTTCCCTGTAAACCGGAATTCGGGAGTAACCCTTCTCGGTAATCTTTGGCAGAATCTCATCAAATTTTTCTTCGATTTCGAGTGCGAATATATCGATACGCGGACTCATAACCTGCCGTGTGTCGGTGTTGCCGAAAGATACGATCCCCTCGAGGATTTTCTGTTCGTCATCAGAAGTACCGTCCGACGAGGTA
>JADMKR010000225.1 GCA_015478765.1 Flavobacterium sp. | reverse complement strand
GGGCGGTACGATCGTTATTCCGCATTTGCGGCGCGCTTATGAATTTTGGGAAGCATTGGAGAATCACAATTTGGAAATTTGATAATTTAATGCAAAACGAAAGAATTCCCGGAGTAATAACATTTTGTTAAGTATTGAATATTCTTATATATATTCTTTTAATTTGGACCGAAATGAAAATCAGGTCGTAAAGCCGTAACTATTTCCAAATTTTCACCCAAGGCCGAAAGGCCAAACGAACAGCAGCTAAATTTCACATTTTCAAATTCCCATGGTTTTAAGAGCAGAAAAATTAGTCAAGACCTACAAAGGCCGCAGTGTTGTCAAAGGCGTTTCGGTTGAAGTGAATCAAGGTGAAATCGTTGGTTTGCTCGGTCCGAATGGCGCCGGGAAAACCACGTCATTCTATATGATTGTCGGCTTGGTCAAACCAAACAGCGGCCACATATATCTGGACAATACCGACATTACTGATTATCCGATGTACAAGCGCGCGCAGAATGGCATTGGCTACCTGGCTCAGGAAGCATCGGTTTTTCGAAAACTCAGTATCGAGGACAATATCCTCAGTGTTCTGCAACTGACGAAACTCTCAAAAGCCGAACAAATCGCAAAAATGGAATCGCTGATCGATGAGTTTAGTTTGCAGCATATCCGTACAAACCGTGGCGATCTTTTATCGGGTGGCGAACGGCGGCGTACCGAAATAGCGCGCGCACTCGCAACCGATCCTAAATTTATTTTGCTTGACGAACCTTTCGCGGGTGTCGACCCGGTCGCCGTTGAAGATATCCAGCGAATCGTGGCACAGCTGAAAAATAAAAACATCGGGATACTCATAACCGATCACAACGTTCAGGAAACACTCGCCATCACCGACAAAACCTATCTTATGTTTGAAGGTGGCATCCTAAAAGCCGGAGTTCCCGAAGAACTCGTTCAGGACGAAATGGTGAGAAGAGTTTATTTGGGTCAGAATTTCGAGTTGAGAAAGAAAAAACTCGACTTTACTCAGCATTAATTATCGTCAGGTAACCCAGCATTTTAGGAGTTCCGTTATAGAGGTTCACATCCACCGGACCCTGAATTCCCGGCACGCTTCCCTTTTCGGTAAATTGCCAAAACGTCCAACCCGGCTTGATGCTTTCAACAAAAAAGTTGTAGTTGGCAATCCAGAAAACATAATCTTTAAATTCTTCCTGCAGGAAATCGGTGTAATAACGCTCGCCACTGTAAATTATTGGCCGAACATTATAATGCTTTTCCACCGCGACAAGCCATTTTCGCAAACCGCGTTTCAAACTGTCGACACTCTGCACTTTTGAAATTTGCTCGATATCCAGCACCGGCGGCAAATCGCCATTTTTAAGTTTAACCGCTGTTATAAAATTCTGCGCCTGCTCCAGCGAATTTTCATCCGGCCGATAGTAGTGGTACGCGCCCCGAAGCATATTGGCTTGCTTGGCACTTTCCCAATTCCGGTTAAATCGGCGGTCGATTTTATCGCGTCCGGCAGTTGCGCGAATGAATGCAAATCCGATTGGCCTGCCTGCAATGCTGTCAACATCGGTCCAATTAATGGTTCCCTGATATTCCGACACATCGATTCCAACTACCAATGCCGGATGACTGTGAATGACTTCAAGATTGCGGATATCGGCCAAACGCTTCTCTTCCCGCAAAATTTTATCGCTTTTAAAACTGAAATAATAAGCAAGCCCGTTGCGATAGTGATACCCGATTCCGAACAAAAACAGTATTGCAATTGCGATCCACAATGGTTTCCGATACTTGAAACCGGCTGACGGTTTTGATTTACGAACCAGTTTCCTCTTACGCTTTTGCATCGGCACGCCGCAGTTTATTGGTGATTACCGATAGTAAAACGTACAGTAAAATAACAATCGGCACACCTGAATATCTGAACGCGATCAACAGTACAACAGACATTAGCAAAAAGATAATCTGCAGCGAATTTTCCCGAAACGAAAACTTTTTGATTTTTAACGAAAACAACGGTATTTCGGCATTGAGCAGGTAGGCGCTTAATAAAGTAATTCCCAGGAGCAGCCAGCGGTCGGTCAGCAATCCGAGAACGAGCAGCGAATCAGATTGTTGCAAAACCAGCGGCAGACTAATGATAAACAGCGCATTGGCCGGCGTTGGGAGTCCGATGAAAGAGTTGGTTTGCCGCGTATCGATATTGAATTTCGCCAATCGGTAGCACGACGCAAGTGTAATTATGAATCCGAGATAAGGAAACAGGCCAACCCAGCCCTCGCCATCGGAACCCGAACTGTTCGACATCATCAGGAACATCACTACGCCGGGGACGGTGCCGCTGGTGACCATATCTGCCAATGAATCGAGCTGCACGCCAAGCGGACCGGAGACCTGAAACATCCTTGCGAAAAAACCGTCAAAAAAATCGAGGAAAATACCAAGTGCGACGAAATAGAATGCGAACAGATAATTCTGTTGAAACGCGAAATGCAGCGCGATACATCCCGAAAACAGATTCAATAATGTAATGGTATTGGGAACATACGGCCTTAGATTCATTCTGTACGATTTATGTGATGGTTGACAAATTTAGCACAATAACTTAACTGCAAGCGCGTTTTTAAAGAGATTTTAGCCAAAGGATCACCGACTGAATGAGGTTTAATCCATTGGCACCATAATCGCCGATAAATTTATACTTTTGCCGCTGTGCTATTGTGCAAAGCGAAAAAATATCATACTTGAAAAAAATTGCCGTCCTATTTCTATTCGCCAGTTCCCTGTCTTACGGCCAGGCGGTAAGAAAATATTCCAACGAATTTATGAATATCGGTGTCGATGCTGCCGCGCTTGGCATGTCGAATGCTGTGACGGCCAGTTCCAACGACGTGAATTCAGGTTACTGGAATCCCGCAGGTCTGATTGGGGTTGAGGACAAACAGGTCGCTTTGATGCATGCGAGTTATTTCGCCAATATCGCTCAATATGATTATGCGGGTTTTGCCATGCCTATCGATGACCGATGTGCCTGGGGCGTATCGGTGATTCGTTTTGGGGTGGATGACATCCTGAATACAACGCAATTAATCGACGATCAGGGAAATATAGATTACAACCGAATCAGTTTGTTTTCAACAGCTGATTACGGCGTAACATTTTCATATGCACGCAAGCTTCCGGTTCAGGGATTCCAATATGGCGTAAATGCCAAAGTCATCCGAAGGGTAATTGGAAAATTCGCCAGTTCATGGGGATTCGGTTTTGACCTCGGATTCCAATTTGAGCGCGGTGACTGGAAAGTTGGCTTGATGCTTCGCGATATCACCACAACCTACAACATCTGGACGATCGACGAAGACGAATACGCGACTGTTCAGCAGGCAATTGAAGGTCAAAATCAGGAACTTCCGGAAACTTCGGAGATCACTTTGCCGAAAGCGCAATTTGGTGTCTCGCGAAAATTCGAATTCCACAACGAAATGAATCTGCTTGCAGCGGCGAATCTCAATATGCGGTTCGAACAAACCAACGACATCATTTCTACCGAAGTCGTAAGTGTGGATCCGGCCGTCGGTTTTCAACTCGATTACATCAATCTGGTGTTTGTTCGTGCAGGTGTTGGGAATTTCCAGAATGTCATGCAAATTGACGGCACTGAGAAGATTGGATTTCAGCCTAATATCGGACTTGGATTTCAGTATAAAGGCATTCAGATCGATTATGCGCTGACCGATATTGGCGACCAAAGTGCGGCACTGTATTCCAATATTTTTTCAGTAAAAGTTGATTTGGGCATTTTCCGATAATTGGACCTAAAACTTTATCTTGCATCCTTTAATTCCGACTGATGCGTTCCTTAAAACATCTATTTAAAGTACTATTTTTACTGTCGTTTACTTCATCGTTTTCCCAAACGGTTACATTGTCGGAAAACGCAGAAGTAAGCGTTCTGACCTGCGGCAATGGCAACGAAATGTACTCGCTATTTGGCCATACTGCCATCAGGATCAATGATCCGGAAAATGGCATCGACCAGGTTTATAATTATGGCGCATTCGACTTTGATACGCCCAATTTCGTAGTGCGATTCTCGAAAGGTGACCTTCAGTACTTTGTGACGGCCGGTCGCTTCGCCGATTTTTTATATTCCTATAATTACGAACAGCGCTCGGTTTACGAACAAACATTGAACATAAGCCAACAACAAAAACAGCAACTTTTCGATCGGTTGACTGCTACGCTTATTTCCGACGAACGTTTTTATACCTACAAATTCATCGACCGGAACTGTACCACGATGGTGGTCGAACTCCTGAACGACATTTTGGACGGACCCGTTCTGAAAAAAGTAGATGCGACCGATGTTACCTATCGCGAAATTCTATATCCGTACTTTGACAATCATTTTTACGAGCAATTGGGTACCAGTATTATATTCGGATCAAAAGTGGATCAGCTTGGCGAAAAGATCTTTTTGCCCATCGAACTTTTCAATAGTATCGAATTGGCCACCTACCGCGGAAATCAATTGAAAAAGTCGCAAAAGACCTGGCTTGAATTTGATCGGGCTGATAGTAAAATGTCCTGGTGGAACAATCCGATTACGTATGTTTTGTTATTATTACTGGTAGTGGTGGCAAACAATGATCGGCTTAATATGATTTACTTTTTGATTGCCGGACTTATCGGGACGTTTTTTACCATTGCAGGTTGGTATTCGTATCACGGCGAACTTGCCAATAACTACAATGCGTTGCTGTTAAATCCGGCTTTATTGCTGCTGATTTATTTCCACTATCGCCGCAACCGGATTTGGTTTAATCGCCTTGCGTGGTTTTGCATCGCGTCGATTTTGATCTATTTAGTGATTATGATCGGGAAGATCCATCTGTTGATTGTGCTTCCAATCGTACTAAGTTTGCTGATAATCTTATCGCGCTACATTTACTCCTACCATAAAAGCATCAAAACGTAAAACAGTTTATAATCAAATGACACGTATCCTTCTCACCATCGGATTACTGGTAGTATCGAATATCTTCATGACATTGGCATGGTACGGCCATTTGAAGTTTAAGGACATCGGATGGCTCAATAGCCTCGGACTGGTGAGCATTATCCTTATCAGCTGGGGAATTGCGCTTTTTGAGTATTCCTTTCAGGTTCCGGCGAATCGCATTGGTTACAGCGAGAACGGCGGCCCTTTCAATCTGTGGCAACTGAAAGTTTTGCAGGAAGTAATTACGCTGGTGGTGTTTACAGTTTTCACGGTGGTATTCTTCAAAAACGAATCTTTTCGGCTAAACCACTTTATCGGGTTCGTATTTTTGATCCTGGCCGTTTACTTTATTTTCAAGAAGTAAGTTACTGACCGCGGTAGAATAAAATGGTACTCAATGTCTTCACCATAATATTCACATCCAAAAACAGGCTGCGATGTTTGATGTAATATAAATCGTACTGAAGTTTCATCAGACTGTCATCGATGGTTTCACCGTATGAATAATTGACCTGCGCCCAACCTGTGAGGCCGGGTTTAACGACATGGCGGGTTTCATAGAATGGCATTTTCTCGGCGATTTCAGCAACGAAAACCGGGCGCTCAGGCCGCGGACCGATCACTGCCATTTCGCCTTTAAGTATATTCAGGAACTGCGGGAATTCGTCGATACGGGTTTTGCGCAGAAATTTGCCGAATTTTGTAATCCGTGCATCATTGGTCGTTGTAAACACCGCCCCACCCGATTCAGCGTTTTTGACCATTGTTCGAAATTTAATGATGGTGAACACGGTGCCGTTTTTGCCGACGCGCTGCTGGGTATAAAACAGTTTGCCGCGGTTACCGATGCTGTTGCCTATGAGTATTATTGGCAATAAAATCAATCCGACTGCCAGGCCCGCAATTGAAATCAGCACCTCGAATATCCTAACCGCCAGCAGGTACAATTGATTCTGGTTACTTCGGCTAAACGGAAAGAAACGATAAAAATCGCGCGCGACGTACTGCACCGGAATTCGTTGGGTTATGCTTTCGTAAACCTGTGTATATTCCCTTATTATAAAGCCGCTTTCCAAGAGATGTATCAGTTGGTTGTAGAGATTTATGGTTATTGCATCGGGTTTTTGAGAGGCAATGACGACTTCTGATGCCGAATTAGCCCTTACGAAAGCACTGAGCTCTTCGGCCAGTACATTTTGCACGGCATGGTTAACGGTAACATCTGAGGCGTGTTCGGTATTGATGTAACCAATAACTTTATAATGCGGATCGACGTTCTCAAGACCTGAGACGAGTTCGCGCACCTGTTCCCGATCGCATATCAAAACCACCTTTTTAGTAAACCGCTGCGATCCAAAAAAACGCACGTAAAGCATTCGCCAAAAGAAAAGCGCCAGCAATACGGCAAGGAAAAAGAATAGAATCTGAATACGATTTGACGGTAAGACAGGCGTAAATATTGGGGTAAGCAAATAAATCAGTACCGTACACGAAGCGGTGAGTATGATACTTTTTACTACTTGCAACTCATTGCTGGCCACCTGCAAATTGTACATTTCAAAAACTGTCCCTATCACGTTCAGGTACAGTCCGAGTACAATTGTCCAATAGAAGTTTGATGCCGAAATCTTAAAATATCCGAAGTTGAAGATTTCCCCAATTATAAACAATGCCAGCAGAACAAAAAGAACATCGAAAATCCGCAACAGGATTTTTCTTTCCGAAACTTCAAAATGTATCTTCTTACTTTGTTTCATCGAATCGCTTTGACAGGCTAATAATTAGCCGCAATTTAGTGAAATTAAAAGTCGTTTTGGAATTACTTTAAAATTTTGAGCCATTCGAACCTGACTTTGGCAGCGTCAAAATTTTGAACCAGTTCGAATGCGTTCTGTGTTAATTCGGAGTGCAGGTTATCATTGACCAGTAATTCTTTTATACAGTCGACCATTCCCTGAACGTCATCATCGGCAACCAGAAGTGCGGTTTTACGATTTTCCAGCAGAAATGGAATACCTCCAACATTAGTCGATACTACCGATAATCCCAAAGCCATGGCTTCGATCACGCTTACGGGTGTATTGTCAAAATGAGTGGTGTTTATAAAGATATCGTATTGCGTTGCCAAATTTGTCCATTCTGTTTTTGCCAGCTTGCCGGTGAAATCAATATGGACATCAAGGCTTTCCGCCAATGATTTTACCCTATTTAAAATTCCGCCATCGGGTCCGACCATACAGAATTTTGCATCTGGATATTCGCTTTTCAACACTGCAAATGCATACACTGCCATTTCCGGATTGTAGATCGGCGAGAATGAGCGTACCCATAAAACATGGGGCCTGACCGATGGGCGTTCCACAAATTTATAATTACAGAGTTCGATGACATTCGGCACATAAACAGTATTGCTGAAACCTGCTTCGACGAATGCCTGCAAAAGGTATCCTGAAGGCGCCACGTTTAAATAGGCATTGGCAAATATCATCCGGCATAGACGAGGATTTTTGGCCAGTCTTGCCGGGAGATTCCCGCCATGGAGTTTCATTATGTATTTCAATTGAAAAAACCGACAAATCTGGCTGATCAGGAAAGCATACCAGAAATTATAGGTGCTGTACGTATCGATCAATACATAATCCGCTTTCCCGGCATGCCTAATGGTAACCCAAATCATTTCGAGTAGCCGGAACGCCTTGTTCTTTCGCGAAGAGGCATACCAAACGCGGTAGCCTTCTTTCTCAAGTAATGGCCCGAGTGTTTCGATGCTGGTTTGATTCAGCCCGTGTTTAGACAGCGCATTGCCGATGTAGAGGATGTTTCGCATCTATTATCATTCTAACTCAATCGATTCAACGCCAAAATAATCCTCCCAAATTGAATTTGCCAATTGGTTATGAGGTTGTGGCCACCTAATTGGCATAATTAGTGGACGTTTAGCCAACTCTTTAACGTAGATTGTATCAGACGATGTGGATTTTAATTCATCATAGGTTCCCATAACTTGGTTATAATGAGAGGAAGCTTTTCCCGAGGTCAGATCGACGTATGCATTCATGACGTTGCAATTGTGTGAAAGGGTCACTATTAGAAGCATCTGCAGTATAGCTGAAGCTCTGAAGTCGCCGGATAGCAGCAGATTGATGCGTACTAGCGCTGGAAAATGTCGTAATATAGCAATCAACATCATAATAAACACCATTGTAAAAATGGCAAATATTGGCGTATATGCACGTTGTGGAATCCATTTGGTAGCATAAATACTCGGAAAAAAGCCCATCCATACTATCAATATCAAAGATGCAACAATGACAATGATCAGTGATCGTCGATTTGATAATTTTTCAAACAGAAATACATTTAAAGTTTTTATCTCCGAAAAGCCGCGTATTGACAAGAGTAAAATCATTAGCGCCGGAATCCAGAAAAACAAAACAAACATACCACGAGAAAGCGAATGAATACCAGACTTTAGTAAATGGAAAGATGGCTTTTCAAATAATCCCGCACGTGCGAAATTACCTTCAGCGAAAATCATAAAAAATGATAAAATCGCTGTCACAATCAGTAACGGAATAAACTTGATAAAACTACTTCTCGCAACTACAAGTAAATAAAGTGCAATTATCGAATTAAAAAAGCAGAGGTACACCACAAGTACTTCATTAGATCCCAAAATGATAGCTAAACAAATTATGGCGAGTAGTATATTTATGACATTCGACTTAATGGAAGCCTTATTGAAAATTCTAATCAGAAGTCCGGCATAAACGAAAAGAAAAATAACAGGCACCTGATAAGTGTAGGCACCCGCCATCCAGTAGAAACTCTCGCCTAAATCAGGCAGATAATTCAGATAGAAAAAAAGAATTATCCTGAGGGACAGGATTCTATTGATTGGCAACTTGAAATAATCTATCACCGTGTCAATCAGAAATTTTAAACTGATGACAGTCCCAAAGAATAGTGCCAAAGGATGCAAGAATCCCAAATTTAAATGCCCGTATGAAACCGGATTAAATGTTGAAATCAGGAACGTGGCCATGTATCGTCCCGACCATTCTTGATACCAGGATGTTTGGGCACCAATCATCCCATGATTTCTAAAGCCACTGGCATACCAAAAATCGTCGCCAAGAGGCACACTATAAATGCATAGAAGCAGAAATGGAAGTAATGTATAAATCAAGATTACCGTTGCAACAACTACCGATGGATCTAACTTAGAAAGAACACTATTTCTTACAGACATTTGCATTATTTGTTTGTATAGTAATCGTTCACAAAGTAAATAGGCCGCTTTTTGGTTTCTGAAAATATTATTCCGACATATTCACCGAGCACGCCAATAGATAGTAATTGAATCCCACCTAAAAATAGTACAGTACTCATTAATGAAGGATATCCTGCGACCGGATCACCATAGAAAAGTGCTTTAAAAATAATTTTCGCCAGAAAAATGAAAGATATCATTGATATAATTATTCCTGAAACCGAAATCATGCGCAGCGGCTTTGTGGAAAACGCGGTGATTCCACGTACGGCCAGATTTAGAAGTTGAAAATAATTCCATTTTGTTTTTCCGGCAAACCTTTCAGCCCGTTCATAGTAAATAGCCTTCTTTTTAAAGCCGATGAATGAAAAAAGTCCTTTCATGTTTCGTTCATTTTCCTTCAGATTCCTTAACGCGACGATTGCTTTTTGGCTTAACATCCTGAAATCGCCCGTATTTCGTTGAATCGGGACAGTAGACATAGCACCGAGCAACTTATAATACCAAAGTGATGAGGCTTTCTTAAACCAGGTTTCGCCCTTCCGGGATATTCTCTGGGCGTAGACATCGTCATAACCATTTTCTATTTCCGAGAGCATGACAGGTAATATAGCGGGATTATCCTGTAAATCAGCATCTATAATAACGAGAGCATCGCCTGATAAATAATCAAGCCCGGCAGCCATGGCGACCTCTTTCCCATAATTTCTTGACAGATCGACAATTGAAATCCGCTGATCGGCCACCTGTAGATTTTTGATCAGTGCCAAGGTATCATCCGTACTTCCGTCATTAACGAAAAGAATTTCACATTCACAACTAAGGTCGTTCAGGACTTCGGCAAGTTCAGTATAAAGCCCGCCAACGCATTCTTGTTCATTAAACACAGGGATCATGACTGTTAAAAGGCTGACTTTAGACATTTCGAGAAATATTACTTTAAATAAATATCATGGTTTGGCGAGCAAATATAATATAAGAATAACTAAAACCATCTCCACTTTATTTATTCGATTAATTCTCGGGGAAATTCTGAATTCTTTCGGGATCTGATTTGGCTAGGAAAAGCGGTGAAGTTAATACCGTAGCCACAAATAAGAATAAACCTGCCAGGCCAAATAGCGCCCTGTAGACGTAGAGGTGCTCGCCAAAAAACAACGTAACAAGCATCGATAGAATAAGGCCATGCAGCGTCGTTTCTAATACTCTTAGCCGACGCATTCTAACAAATAGGTAGAGTATCAGCCATCTCACATACATTATAACGCCAACAAGGCCAACTTCATAAATTAAACTTAAATACATGTTATGGGCTGAGGATCCGGTTAATATTCTGTTGTTAAACCCCCGCCCCAGCGGAAGAAAATAGTACTCCTCGGCTAATAAATTAGAATAGTACACAAGTAATCTGTTGCGGCCCGCCCCTAAATCTTCATAAAGCTGGTTTACGTTTGCATTTTTAAGATCTTCTTCATCGGAAATCTTTTTTTCTACCCGATTTTCATAAACTTCTATTGTTTTTTGAAGCAAACCGGGTTGGGTCACTGCAAGTAATGTTAAAAAAAAACCAAGACCGATTGAAGAGTAAACGATACTGAAAGGTTGTCTTATCGCAAAATATAAAAGAAATACACCCAGCCCCACGTAGGCGGTTCGTGATCCGCTGATCATTAACGCCAACAATGCCAAACAAAGATTAGTATAAATAATGCCGCGGCTTATAGTAACACCTTTCGTGTTGATTAAACCGATTGACAGAACACTCATAATCAGTGCACTCATTCCCGACACAATTTTATTAGGCCCAAAAGTACCCGACAGAAATGAATGATAAATCTTCTTGTAGGTTTCACCCCATAAAAACGGCACTATACCAAGATTCTGCAGAATGACGATTAGGAATGCAATAATCGATAGTACGAGGCTGACGGTAACAAATGTTTTGAGGTGTTTCGCACTCCTCATTAAAATCGAAAGAAATACCGCCGTTAAAAAAAAAACGTAAAAATGATATAAGTATAATATCCCGGAGAAAAAGTATAGATATCGTTCAAAGTAAATACTAAAAAACAGTGTGAAAAGTAAAGAAAAAAGACAGTATTTTAAGAATTGGTGAAGACCCACCAGAAACGGCTGCGTTTTAATAAAGTACTCAACGTAACTAAAATTCGTAAAATAGAAGTAAAATAGAAATAAACCTGCAAAGTCATAAATCCGTAGCTCGTTTGACCCGATAGCGCTGTAATTTAATACCGACAGATTGTAGAAATATGACAAAAGCATGGCCATTAGTGCCCAGTACATCGTCGGCTTATTGAACTTTAAGAATAAGGCATTTCTAAAATCGGCTACCGTCAAAGTTTTATTTTCCGGCGTCTTATACTTTTCGCTATTTGTCATCTAAAAAAAGTCTTAACTTATCATGCATCGCTCGCCAATTCCTTCGTCTTTCAATCATAGACTTTCGAATCCTTTCCATCCTGGAAGTTATCATTTTCAAAATCTGTCGCAATATAATCAATATAAAAACTGCAATCTTACAGTTCGACAAATAACACAATTATCTCAGCCCACTATCCTGATGTATTCGCTGATAACCGAAATCTCAGAATGATACTTAGCAATGTAATCTTTCAGCCGCTCGCCACTATTTTTCCGAAGGTTAATATTGGTTATCATCTCTTCGACATTTGTTGCAAACTCCCGTTCATCACCGGGTTCCGAGAGCAACCCTGAAATTCCATGCGATATAACATTAGGAATATCACCCACCCTGGTAGATATCACAGGCTTTCCATGATACCCCAACTCAAGCAATGACACGGGCAGTCCTTCGTAATCCGATGTGATTATTCCAATATCGCTCTGCTGGATAGCCTGATGAACATCATCCACTCGACCGTAAAGGAAAACAACATTTTCGAGTGACTTTTTTTTTATCAAACTGCGTACATCGTTCTCGTATTTATCACCAAATAAATTACCTACAAAGTGGAAAGACCAATTAGGAAATTTTGCGTGAATCAATGCCGCTGTCAGTACGGCCAACTTATGGTTTTTTGGTTTTCTTAAATTGGCTAACAGAAGTATCCGGAAACTTTTTTGCCCATAAAGTTTAACATTTGAGGACTTTTCCTCAAGAATAATGAAATTGGGCAAATACCATACGCTCTTGCAGAAAAGATATTTTTTGGACCATAATTCTAAATCCTTGTTTACTACAATAACATGTGAGAAAAGAAGTGAACACAAAATAACCATTAGATTTGCCGACCCTGCCGAGATACGTCCACCGTTATGATCATGCCAAATAATCTTAATTTTCGGCAGAAAAAACTTGGTTAAAACAGCGTCAAAATAACTCGAACCATGAGCATGGATATGAGTTATGCTATTTTTAACACAAAAGGATCGCAACCTAAAAATTGCTGATAAGTCGGCGCGTTGTTTCTTTCTGATAAAAAGGTAGCCAACACCCTCCTTTAGATTTTTTCGAAGCGGCCCTTCTTTACGCGTTGTTGCCATATACGAAGGTAATCCTGTATGTAAAATGGCGTTCGCATAGTTAACAGCCATTCGTTCCGCCCCGCCTGCATCCAGACTGTCTATTAATTGAAGTATTCTCATTCAGACAGTAATTTTTTGATTTCGGATTCGAATGACTCTTGCGTAAATTGCTGCGACCATAAAACTGCTTTAGACGACATTTCGCTGTACGCCGCTTCATTGGATATCAATTCTATTAATCGCTGTGTGTCGGTTGGAAGATCATTCCCTATCAAAATTCCGCGTTCACCATTTCCCAGCATATCCGGAACACAAGATACTGCCGTACTGACCGGAATACAGCCCCAGAACATT
>JADMKR010000224.1 GCA_015478765.1 Flavobacterium sp. | reverse complement strand
TTTAGGTATCCTATCCATAAATGCCATGAAGAAAATTTTACTGTCCGTGTTGATGCTCACAAATGTTCTTTACTCCCAAGAGGATTTCGACAAATGGGCTGTCAAACTTGACCTGGTGCAGTTAGTAGACAATACATCGTTCCCGAATGTTAACCTTCAAGCCGAATACCGGCTGACAAACAACTTCAGCGTCACATTTGCCACCGGAGTGCAATTGTACTCTATCCATCCTCCCGATACACTTCATGTGAAGTCCTGGGGTATCAAATTACAGGGGGAATTGCGGTATTACATAAATCGCGATCAGCGCAAGCATCCCGGATTTTTTACGGGCGTACAGTTGTTTTATAAGGCAAATGCCGGAAACCATGAAATCAGTTATCGCAAAGAGGATGAAAGCGGGATGGAGGATCCTTCGCTTACATTCACTGATAATTTTGGCGCTAAAAGGACATTGTTTGGTGCCATAGTTACCGTCGGATATCAAATAGCTTTACCAAAAAAATATAAACTTCCACTTGTCTTCGAACCTCATGCAGGAATTGGCGTGCAAAACCGGATTGTAAAAAATTACGATCTTCAATATAACTATCTGGTCGACGAAGACCTGGCAAATCACGATTTTGTGACCGATAATCATATCTCGTCGTATCGAACAACCTTTCTTCCGAGTTTTACCTTAGGTTTCCGTATTGGTTTACAGTTATAAATAAAAAAAGCCCTAAATCGGGCTTAGTATAATTTATTTCCGCAGTATTATGCAGCTGGAAGTCGGTGAACCACATCTGCCAGCGGCTCGTAGATGTCAAGATTGCACTCTTTGCACAGTTCAATTTTTAAATGGGACACCACTTGTTGCCTCTGGGCAGCTTCAAGATTTTCCAGACGTGTTTTAATTATCTGAGCAGTTGGGAATTTATACGGTGTCGACTTCAATCGGGTAATAATGTACTTTGAATCCATAGTTGGTTATTTTTAGTTAAACAAATATTTTAATCATATTCATCTTACGAAAATACAGTAGCAACCATTGGAATCGGTTATACTTTAACCATTGTCCTTTATATAATTCATAGAAAATCGATGATAAGCATAAAGAAGCAACCGCTAAAAATGTGTATTTTTCGTCGCAAAAACTCTGAATGAAAATTACCTTGATACGCATAACCCTATTTCTTGGGGTGGCATTTTTCTCAATTGTGCTGCTGATCGATAAAATGTTTCAGATAAATCTGGCCGACACCTATATAGTTATTACTTCAGAAATTTTCGCAGGACTAGTGCTCTTTCTGTTCATGCTGAGATTTGCCTTGTTTATAGCCTTAAAAAAGGATGTCGGCCGCATATTGTCGTACACGGACATCACATTGCTTGCACTGGCCATAGGCGGTTTGATTCTTTTCAACAGTCGTACGTTCGCGGCAACAGACTATATGCACAATGCAAAAGAATATAATTTTTGGCGGGTGTACCTTCCGCTATTGTCGTTGGCATTTTTGCTTCTTTCGCACATAATTTTCATCCTAAACGCGGGGATAGCTGTCTCTAAAAGACTTGGTAAAAAGTAATAAAAGGATTGGTCTCTCATAATGCCTATTTCCCTAGTAGGTCCAATATAGCAGGCAACCAACAGAAACGATTATGCGAGATTGTCAAGCACGCGTGCTCCGCACAAAATCGCCTTTATCATTAAAAATTTTAATGATTAGTTCACCGTCTATAAAAACACCCAACTCATAAGTCACTCCATTGTTGCGATCGGTAACTAGTAAGGCATCCATTATTCGTCGCTGCGGGAAGTTTTTCTCCATGTACTGCATCGCAGCATTTGGAATTTCAGATAATTCAACCGTTGCGGCAAAAGCAACCATTATACCATCAGTGTCGTATACTGCGGCAGAATATCTATTATCAAACATGAACCGCCCTTCGTACACTAGTTTTTGGTTATAACGACCTTGATATTTTGAATACCAGACCGGGTCGTGGCCAGGAAATTTATTCTGGAAAGCTTCCTCGACCAGCGCCGGAACATTACGCTCCGGTTTCAAGCCAATAAACTGCGCATGACAAACACTGCTGTAAAAACAGACTAGAAATAAAATCGATTTAAATAAATACTTCATAATTTCTTGTTTTCCTTAAAGTTAAAAAAAAAGAAAATCCAACAGAAAACCACTGCCAATCTTTTAGCATAACATTAGATGAATCACATATAAATTAGATTATTTTTAGAAAGAGAACTCATCCCGCAAAAACACCATGCTTACTTTCACTACAAAAGTTTCATTTAAAGAATACCGGAAACTACTATTTTCACTCACTTATAAAAAGCCCGTAATGCGTGCACTTCTGGGCCTTTCCCTATTACTGATTTTATGGATTGTATTTCATTATGTAGGTTTGCTCGATTTACCAGAGCCAACCATCTACCAATATATTACACTGGCACTTATCGTAGTGATACAACCGGCCGGCATTTTTACACTGATATATCGAAACTATCACTCCAGCAATCACCTGCGTGAAACACTCACCATGAACTTAAATGATGAAGCGATCGAGATTACAGGCGAATCCTTCCTAATGAAAGTGTATTGGGACCGCATGTATAAAATCGTGGAGCATGCAAAGTGGTTTCTTATTTATCAGAATAATTTTTCGGCCATAATAATCCCAAAAGCAAGCTTAACATCCGAGCAGGAAATAGAACTGCGGCAAATTCTACAAAATGTCACCAACGTACCTACCACTTTAAATAAAGTCAGTCGAATGTAGCTTTATAAATCCTCTTTCATATAGCTGATGTCGTTGTGAATGCTCCCGATATAACACAAACACAATCACATCGCCCACCTTGTGACAGTAAAGTAGAAATCCGGGGAAACCGAAATATTTTGTCAGCTCTTCGTAACGGCGGGAATTAAGAAATTCCTTCATCACCACCGCTTCCTCCAACGATTCGCTTTTGAACCGCACTTTCTGACCATCACCGTCCACTACAAAAGTTTCTGCGGCAAGTGCGTCTTCGTTTCCTTCAAACATCAACCGGAATTTTAGTGCCATAGTCCGTTTACGTTTCTCTTTATTGCATTCTGGTGGGTACGTCTTCCGATATAAAATCAAGGCGCAATTGTCCGATTCTGCTAAAACCTTGTCGCTAAATATTTTTTTACCTACAACAAACTTAATAAATATTGCGGTTGCGCCGACAATCGTGCTGACTTTCAGATATCTGTTTCCGATTCTTGTACAATTAACTACATTAGCTTTCAAATATTTGAAAATGGATGTAGTTAAGTACAACAGCACCGCATGGGATGGATATGTCGACAAACGGGATAAATGGACCATCCCCGTATCTGACCACCAAATCGCCGACGCCCGAAAGGGTGCCTGGAATGTAGTTTTAACTCCGCTCAAACCGGTTCCGCATGAGTGGTTTGGCGATTTGACAGGAAAAAAAATACTCGGACTCGCATCGGGCGGTGGACAACAAGGACCGATCCTCGCAGCGGCAGGTGCACATGTAACAATATTCGATAATTCTGCCAAGCAACTTCAGCAGGATAAAACACTCAGTGACCGGCACAGCCTTGAGATCGAAACCATACAGGGCGACATGCGCAACTTATCGGTTTTTGATAATGCATCGTTCGATATCATTTTTAATCCGTGTTCAATTCTCTTTGCTGAAAACGTGATTCCAATTTGGCGCGAGTGCTATCGGGTCTTGAAGCCGGGAGGAATTCTGATGACAGGTCTAATCAATCCAATTTCACTACAACTTGAAAAATCGCAGTCGGCTTTTAAATTGGAATATAAACAACCATACTCCGATCAGAGTTCGTTGCCAACAGAAAAGTTTCAAACACTACTCAATGAAAACGAACCTTTAATCTTCGGGCACAGCCTCACGGATCAGATTGGCGGCCAATTAAAAGCAGGATTTGCAGTTACCGACATGTTCGAAGATGTATCTGGCGACGACCCGCTGGATGACTTTTTCCCGTCATTCATCGCAACGCGCTCCGTGAAATTTTAAAATTCACTAAAATATATGGTTCTCACCGTCGTAATCATTTCAGAGCCAAACAATATCAACAACATTTTTAAACAAAAAAACAGCGCCTTAATTCAACCAAATTTGATTGCAGCAAAAACAAATCATACATTTGTCCCCTATTTAAAAATACCCACAATGAGAATACTCCTGACCTTCATCGCGCTAATGCTTTTCTCTCTTAGTTTTTCACAAACCAACGAAAAAGCGGTTATAAAAACTGCAATTTATTGCGATCATTGTAAAGAATGTGAAACCTGTGGCCAAAAATTCGCCACCTCCATGTATAAGATCAAAGGTGTGAAAATGTACGATCTCGATACAGAAAATAATACCATAACTGTATATTACAATCCCAAAAAAACCGACCTCACCTCAATCAAAAAAGGTATTGGCTTAATGGGCTACGATGCCGATGATGTTATAGCCGACCCCGAGGCTTATGCCGCGCTTGATGGCTGTTGCAAAAAGGAATAAATCAACACGGTTCACTTGTAACCTGCGTCTTTTTTAGACTGCGTGAAGTTGTCAAACACTGATTAAATCGCTAAATTAGCCGCTCATTTAATCGACTCTTCACACTTAGGAAAATATGCAAAATATAATTGATCGTTTCGTCAAATACGTAAAAATCGACACCGAATCGGATCCCAATTCCGATACTACACCCAGCACCAAAAAACAGTTCGACCTCGCCAATCTGCTTGCCGACGAATTAAAATCAATCGGCATGACAAATGTCTCCATTGATGAATTCGGTTATGTCATGGCTACATTATCTTCAAATGTTTCACAAAAGGTTCCGGTAATTGGGTTCGTTTCACATTTCGATACAAGCCCCGATTTCAGCGGAAAAAATGTGAATCCGCAGATCATTAAAAACTATGACGGTGGCGATATCGTGCTGAATAAGGAACAAAACATCATTTTATCGCCCAATTATTTCAGCGACCTTCTGCAATACAAAGGACAGACACTTATCACAACCGACGGCACTACACTTCTTGGCGCCGACGACAAAGCCGGTATCACTGAAATCATGACGGCTATGGAATACATGATTCAACATCCGGAGATCAAACATGGCGAAATTCGGGTGTGCTTTACTCCCGATGAAGAAATTGGCCGTGGCGCCGATAAATTCGATGTTCAGAAATTTGGCGCTGAGTGGGCATATACCATGGATGGGAGCCAGATTGGCGAACTTGAATACGAGAATTTCAATGCGGCCGGAGCCAAATTGGTTATCAAAGGAAAAAGCGTTCACCCGGGTTATGCCAAGGGAAAAATGATAAATTCAATGCTGATAGCCAATAAATTCATCAGCAAATTACCCAAGAAAGAAGTACCCGAAAGAACAAAAGATTATGAAGGCTTCTACCATGTGACCAATATTTCAGGAAGTATCGAGGAAACAAAAGTCGATTTGATAATTCGCGATCACGACGCCAGGAAATTCCATAAGAGAAAAGAGAATGTTACCAAAATTGTTGCAAAGATCAATTCGAAGTACGCCAAACAGTTCGGTGAAGACATTATATCATTGGAAATTAAAGACCAATATTATAACATGCGGCAAATGGTCGAACCAATGATGTTTATAGTAGATGTAGCTGAAAAAGCAATGCGCGAACTGGGAATCGAACCGCTGATCAAACCTATACGTGGCGGTACCGACGGCAGCCGACTTTCCTATATGGGTCTTCCCTGCCCGAACATATTTGCAGGCGGCCATAATTTCCACGGAAAGTACGAATATGTACCGGTGGAAAGTATGCAAAAAGCTGTGGAAGTCATCGTCCGGATTGCAGAACTGACGGCAACAACCGATTTCGACCAAATGAAATTGGATGCAACATCAGTCAAAGAATCAAATGAATAGTAATGGACAAAAAGTCAGATAAATCCAAATGGGATGAATCGATTGACGCACTCAAATCGATTCTGGCCAAGACAGAATTGGTGGAAACTACAAAATGGGGCGTGCCGACCTACACTTACGAAGGTAAAAACCTGATAGGAATCAATGCTTTTAAAGACTATGTGGGCATCTGGTTTTTTAACGGAGTGTTCCTGAAGGACGCCAAAAAGAAATTGGTCGATAATGCTACAACCGCCAAATCAATGCGCCAGTGGCGATTCACATCGATTGAGGAAATTGCAGATAGTGAAAAAACGATTTTGGAATATGTTCACGAATCGATCGAAAACCAAAAGTCCGGACTGGTTGTGAAACCGGAAAAGAAACAGACCGTCATTTCGGAGTATTTTCAGAGTTTACTCGACACCGACGCAGGTTTTGCCACTGCTTTCGCCAAATTGACACCGGGTAAACAACGCGAATTCACCGACTATATTGACAGTGCAAAACGTGAAGAGACAAAAAATGCCCGTGTCGAAAAAATCAAACCTATGGTTATGGAAGGCATTGGCCTGAATGACAAATACCGATAAAAAAAGCCTCCGTTCCAGGAGGCTTTTACTTTGAGTCAAGTATGAATTATTTTTTAACGACCGGAGTATTTTGCTTGGCGCTCAATTCCATTGAAATGGCTGAACGTTCCATCTTAAGTTTACCCGACATTGTTTCGATGACAACACTTGTTTCAGCGATTTCGGCGATGCGCCCGTGAATGCCACTTTTTGTGATGATTTTGTCGCCAACTTTCAAAGCGCTTTCGAATTCACGCTCTTTCTTTGCTCGTTTCTGCTGTGGCAGTATCATAAAAAAATACACCACGACAAACATTAATATAAACGGTAAAAAATTTTGAATCTGTTCCATAGTTGAATAATTATCCTGCCGGCGGTGCCGCAACAGTTGCTTTGATTGTTAATTTTTCAGTACCTGCAGCCGTGTTTGTGGTCAGAGTAACTGTTTTTTGCTGCTGGCCTTGCTGGCTTCCAGAGTTGTACGACACTTTGATTTTTCCAGATTCGCCCGGTTTGATCGGCTCTTTTGGATATTCCGGAACAGTACATCCGCATGATCCCTGTGCTTTGGTGATGATTAAATCGGCCTCGCCGGTATTTTTGAACGAAAAAGAATAATCAGCGCTGCCGCCACTTTTCAGATTACCAAAATCATGAACATCCTTCTCAAATTTCATCACAGGATATTTCCCATCAGCAGGAACGGCTGCAACAGGTTCAGCCGACACAGGTTCAGCCGGAGTCGCAGGCGTTGCTGGAACTGCCGCCACTGGTTGTACATCCTCTTTGATTTTCGACGTTGCGCTTTCTTTGCAAGATGTAGCCATCAGAGCGAACACTGCGAAAGCTACTACGAATTTTTTAGTCATAGTGAAATGATTTACATAAGGCCTCGGCCTGTTTTTAATAATTTATTATTTGTTTGAAACTCTTTTACAAGATTGTCCAGAATTCCGTTGATAAAAATACTGCTTTTTGGCGTGGAATATTCCTTCGCGATTTCAAGATATTCGTTAATTGTCACTTTTACCGGAATCGAAGGGAATTTCAGAAATTCACATATAGCCATTTTTAAGATTATAGTATCAATCTCGGCGATCCTTTCGGTGTCCCAATTCGGTGTCTTGTCGATATATTCTTTTGCCAACTCTGTCTCATTGAGCACCGTCTTCCTGAAGAGATTGGATACAAATTCCTTATCCTCGGTATCTTTAAAAAGCTTGGGAACCCTAAATGAATCCTGCGGTTCGAATGCTTTCAGCTGCTTGATGATTTGTGTGTTTACCAACGGAATGTCATCGACCCATGTCAACTTATGATCCTCCAGGTAATCATACAGCTTTTCATTCGGGGCAATCAATTCCATGAATATATCGACCACAAATTGTCTGTCTTCATCGAAAGTATTCGTGCTGTTACGCATGTATTTCGTGTATTGACTACTCTTTTTTATGGCATTCAGCAATAATAAAATATAATCATCATTCTGTGTCCAGTTGGTGATTTTTCGATTTTCCAATGCCACACTTAACGAATTGTTGTCGTCGAGCATTTGGATCACCTGATTATTGACAAACTTTCTGTTCGGATTGCGCTCCTGAGGAGTGGCAAGATGTTTTTTAGCCGATTTCTCCAGGTAAATCCTTTCAGACTTTACGATTTCGACCAATGACGAAAGCATGATAAGATATAAATCCTGAAGGCTGTCAATGCTATGGTGAAGAAACTTTTCTTCTTTCTCAATGCTATCCGATCCATTCTGATGCATCGCATAAATTGACTGCATTACTTTAACCCGGATATGTCGCCTGTTTAACACCTGAAAGAACTTTTTTAAATTAAAGGAGCGAAAGAAATCTTTCGCTCCGCAAAAATAATAATAATATTGAGACGCTACTTTATATACCGTTTTCTTTTTTTCGTTGGTCGATACGGTTCTGTGCCAATAATAACGCTGCCTGATATGTGGTCAGGTTGTTGGCATCGGCATAATGGAAAATTTCCAGTGTCGTATTGTAAATGTTTTCGGTTCGGCGCAATGCTTCGGCTTTGTCATATCCAACGATTTCAGCATATACATTGATAATTCCGCCGGCGTTGATCAAGAAATCAGGCGCGTATAAAATTCCCTTTTCACGCAAAATTTTTCCGTGTACTTCCTCAACTGCAAGTTGGTTGTTGGCCGCACCGGCAATAACTTTAGCCTTGATCTTATTGATCGTGTGATCGTTGACGGTTGCTCCCAATGCGCAAGGTGCGTAAATATCAACATCGGCACTATATAAATCGTCTTCGGCAAAAATTGCTGCGCCATACTTCGAACTGATCTCACGCAGGCGAGCTTCATTAATGTCGGCGATTTGAACGATAGCACCTTCTTTAGTCAGATAATCGACAAGAGTTTCACCTACATGGCCAATTCCCTGAACCAGGATCTTGCGACCGCTTAAATTTTCGCTTCCGAACTTATACTTAGCAGCCGCTTTCATACCCATATAAACGCCATAGGCAGTCACTGGAGATGGATTTCCCGAGCCGCCACGTGCTTCAGAGATTCCGGTTACATGCGGTGTAACATCACGAATCAAATCCATGTCGGGTGTAGTTGTTCCCACATCTTCAGCGGTGATATATTTGCCGCTTAACGAATGGACAAATTGGCCGAATTTAGTGATCATCGCCGGAGTCTTGTCGATTTTTGAATCGCCAATGATAACGGCTTTTCCACCACCCAGATTCAATCCGGTAATAGCCGATTTATAGGTCATTCCCCGGGATAGCCTCAAAACATCGTTTAAAGCTTCCCATTCGTTGTTGTAATTCCACATTCTTGTACCGCCCAAAGCTGGCCCCAAAACAGTATTATGGATTCCGATTATTGCTTTCAAACCAGTATCTTTGTCATGGCAGAAAACAATTTGCTCGTGATTGTCAAACGACGGCTGCCCGAAAACAGGGTCGATTTTATGAAGCTCGCTTGGAGTGGTGATTTCTGAAATCATAATAATCAAATTTAGTTTGCGACTTTATCAAAAAGACGCTGCAAAATTAAGACTTAATTCAATATATCGCACGATATTTATCGGTAAATAGTTATTCGATAATGATTCGTCCAAAGATTTAAATATTTTAAAATTAATTAATAAAATTTACTTTAACATAAAATAGCACGGTTTTGAACGGCATCGCCCCAAAAAAATGAGAGAACTACAATATTTAAACAAATATTTCGTAAAATATAAATACCGCTTTTTATTTGGGATCGTAACCACCGTCGCTGCCCAAATTTTTGCCTTATTTACGCCAAAGCTTATCAGTCAGTCTTTTAGCGCTATAGAAGATTTTGCAAAGGATCCCGATATTACTTCCGATATTATCCGCAACGAATTGCTGGAAAATATCCTGCTGATCATCCTGACCACTATTATCGCAGGATTTCTGACGTTCTTAATGCGGCAAACATTAATCGTTATGTCGCGGCACGTAGAATTCGACTTAAAAAACGAAGTGTTCCGCCAATATGAAAACTTATCACAAAGTTTTTACAAGCAAAACCGTACCGGGGATTTGATGAATCGCATCAGCGAAGACGTGGGCAAAGTGCGTATGTATGTTGGGCCCGCCGTTATGTATACCATCAACACCTTCATCCGGTTTGCCATCGTGATCGTTTACATGTACAACGTATCGCCGCGACTTACACTTTATACATTACTGCCGTTACCAATTTTATCCTACGTGATATTTAAACTGAGTACCGAAATCAATATCCGCAGCACCGTATTCCAGCAATACATGTCTAAAGTTTCGAGTTTTACACAGGAAATTTTCTCCGGAATACGCGTTGTTAAAGCCTATTCGCTGGAAGAACAACACCAGCAAAACATGGTCGATCTTTCGCATGAAAGCAAAGCGAAAAGTATGAGTCTGGCGAAAGTGCAATCGCTGTTCGGACCGTTAATGATCGCTTTGATTGGCGTTAGCAACCTGGTTGTGATTTATTTCGGCGGAATGATGTACATCGACGGGCGCATTGAAAATATCGGTATTATCGCCGAGTTCATCCTTTACGTCAACATGCTCACGTGGCCGGTTGCATCACTTGGATGGGTATCTTCAATGGTCCAGGAAGCCGAAGCATCACAAAAACGCGTCAACGAATTTCTTAAAATCGAACCCGAAATCAAAAACAACAATCCTGAAAAATCAATTATCCACGGGGCCATTTCTTTCAACAATGTCGATTTTCTATATGAAGACACCGGCATACAGGCGCTCACAAACGTTTCCTTCACCGTAAATAAAGGCGAAACATTGGCCATACTTGGTAAAACCGGATCGGGAAAA
Source organism: Flavobacterium sp. (assembly GCA_015478765.1). GTDB lineage: Bacteria > Bacteroidota > Bacteroidia > Flavobacteriales > Flavobacteriaceae > Flavobacterium. The sequence goes on along the minus strand of JADMKR010000224.1, from coordinate 2,475 downwards.
TCCAGTATTTTGGCACTCATCAGCCGTCTTTACGACGTAACCGGCGGAAGCATCAAAATTGATGCAACGCCCATCCAGAAAGTCAACCTGAATAATTTACGCGATTGTATCGGTATTGTGCCGCAGGATGCATTCCTATTTTCGGACACCATTAAAAACAACATAAAATTTGGCGACGAAAACGCTACCGACGAACAAGTGATCAATGCCGCAAAAATGGCCGTTGTCCACGATAATATCACTGGGTTTGCATTGCAATACGAGACCGTTCTCGGCGAACGCGGAATTACCTTATCGGGCGGCCAAAAACAGCGGGTGTCGATTGCCCGTGCCCTCATCAAAAACCCGCAGATATTATTACTGGACGATTGTCTTTCGGCAGTCGACACCGAGACCGAGGAAGCAATACTGAACAACCTGTTGGAATTCTGCAAAGACAAAACGACAATTGTGGTTACGCATCGTATTTCCGCCGCACGCAACGCCGACAAAATTATTATTCTGGAAGAGGGAAGAATCATTCAGCAAGGAACTCACAATCAATTGGTAAATCAAAGCGGATATTACAAAGAATTGTATTTGAAGCAACTTTCCGAAAAAGATTTGTCATAGTTTTTGTTTTATTAATCATTTTTTCCCACTTTTGGCTGTAATTAAACATCATAATTGACCGATTGATCATGAGGGAAAACGATTTATTGGAAAAAGAAGAAATCTTTTCCAAGGTTTTAAGAGCAGGTCGGAGAACATATTTCTTCGATGTCAGAGCAACAAAAGCTGACGACTACTACATTACGATTACCGAAAGTAAAAAATTTACCGAGGAAGACGGATCCTTTCATTTCAAGAAACATAAAATTTACCTTTATAAAGAAGACTTCGCCGCTTTTTCTGAAATTCTTCACGACATGACGTCGTACGTCCTGAATCATAAAGGCGAGGAAGTAATCTCAGAACGCCATCAGAAGGATTTCAAAAAAGAATTTGCCGCAGCGATGAAGCCCTTAGAAGAAATTCCGGCGGTCAGTTCGTTTACCGATGTCGAATTCGACGATATATAATTTTCATAGATCCGGAGCCATTGGTTTCGGATTTTTTTTTATCCGATCCGCAATCCGTTTGGCACTGTAGCGTCGGTGTGAAGTAAGACAACATCACCGCCCTCGCCCATCGCTCCAAGAATCAGACACTGACTGATAAAATTCGCGATTTGTTTTTCGGGAAAATTTACTACAGCCACAATCTGCCGCCCGATCAGTTCCTCCTTAGCGTAGCGTTGCGTGATTTGTGCCGATGTTCTCAATACGCCGATGGCTTCGCCAAAATCAATTCTTAGTTTGAATGCCGGTTTCCGCGCTTCCGGAAAATCTTCTGCCGAAATTACCGTACCCACGCGCATTTCGACGTTTTCAAATTCATTCCACGAAATATTTCTATCCGATTCCATAACTTGCTTTAATTATCTGATTTCAAATTACGGAAATTTCTACCTACATTTAGTTACAAAACAAACAAACGAATGGCCGAAACCTCACACATGTCACCATTGAAAACCAAACCGCCTTCCTTCCGGCTTAAAGACACCAATTCGAATTTTTATTATTCGTTCGACGACCTGCGTGGAAGCAAAGGCACATTGGTCATTTTCATCTGCAATCATTGTCCGTATGTTCACCACGCGCTTCCGGAAATATTAATGATAGCCGCCGATTATCGGGTTCAGGGACTTGGCATTATTGCGATCAGCAGTAATGATGCTATTCAATATCCGCAGGACGGGCCCGAAATGATGACCGAATTTGCGTTTCGTTACAGCTTCGATTTTCCGTATCTGTACGATGAAACACAGGAAGTTGCCAAAGGTTTCGACGCCGCCTGCACGCCCGATTATTTTTTATACGATAACCAAAACCAACTGCAGTACCGCGGCCAACTTGACGATTCGCGTCCTGGGAATGGCATTCCGCTCAGCGGAAGCGACCTTCGCAATGCGATCGACGGCGTGATCTATAACCGAATTATCTCGTCAAACCAGAAACCGTCGATGGGTTGCGGAATCAAGTGGAAAAAATAACATGAAAATAGTCCATATAAGCGCCGAATGTTATCCACTGGCCAAGGTCGGGGGCCTGGCCGATGTCGTTGGCGCGTTACCAAAATACATCAACAAAACTTCTCACGAAGCGTGCGTCGTCCTGCCAAAATATGCAACGGCCGCAATCGAATCGGCTGAGACGCAACTTGTTTTTTCGGGTCGGATTACATTGGCTAAAAAGCACCACGATTATAAAATTCATCGCGTCAATGACTTCGGATTTCCCGCTTTTCTGATTTCGATTCCCGAACTTTTCGACCGTCCGAATGTGTATTCATACCCAGACGACACCGAGCGATTCACGGCTTTTCAGATCGCTTTTCTCGATTGGCTGACACAAACAGAACAACATCCGGATATCATCCACTGCCACGACCATC
>JADMKR010000223.1 GCA_015478765.1 Flavobacterium sp. | reverse complement strand
ATATATTATTTTAGTTGAAGAATCCGCCCGGGAAACCGAGGCGGATTTTTTTATGCATAAATCCGCGGTTTATTCCTGTTGTACTTTATAATCAAACGGCAGCATATCAGCGACTTTTTCCCAACCCATGTAGCCGTGGAAAATAAGAGCATCGGGATCGGAGATATTGCCGTCAGGAAAAATTTCGATGCCTTGCTTGTGACTAAAAATCTCCGACTTTTGTGAACTTTGACCCGGAGGTGCATGGTGGTTGTTATAGTAATTACTTTCAGGTTTTTCTCCCGAATATTGGATTGCCAGATAATCGCGAATGTAAAGGAATTTGCTGTCACCTTCGATTAGCGTAATATCGACCGCATAGGTGTCGCGCTGGTTCCATTCAACCAGATTTTTAGGCGGCAACTGCCTGTAATAGTAGAAATCTTTCATTTCTCTGGCTTCCTTTAAAACCTGATCGCGCACTTCGTCGCCTGGATATTTCGGATTAGGAATGTGTTTGAAACTCAGCATCCTGAATTTCTCCTCCTGAGTAGTGTTGGTATAAACCGACCTGAAGAAATGCATCGCCGATCCGTAATATGCTTTCTCGCGGTTGTTATCGACTCTTTTCTGCGCTTTTCCTTCCAAAGGTTTTAGTTCTTCAAACGAGGGATAGCCCAGATACGAACTCAGACGTGAGGATTGTCGATACGTAAAATATGATAGCAAAAAAGTAATCCGGTAATTCAGGTTCGGATTTTCAATGATCAATGGCACATCACACGTAGCCTCAACAACGCCGTTTTCTTTATCGGCGTTGAAAATCACATCGTCTATATTTAAAATGCGGGCATCTTCGGCATTGGCTGATGTTCCAAGAAAAAGATTGGTGAAAAGCCGCTGGAGGTTCCGCCGCTCCTCGGGTGACATTATGGTTACCGCATCCAGGCTTTCGGTTTGGGTAAATAATTCAAAAACGAACACATTGCCATCTCCAACCAGCATTTCTGATGGGATGACCTTCGATTCATAACCAATGTAGCTGATTCCAAGTTTGTAGTTACTGCTAGGCGTTTGGACATAAAATTTTCCATCGGCATTCGTAATGGTCTGATAGGTAGTGTTTGAAATAAATGCACGCGCGCCTTCCAACGGTTGTTTGGTTTCGCCGTCTATCACACGACCTTGGAGAATTTGCTGCGCATTGGCGCCAATCGATAATAGGAGTAATACCAGAAGAAGGGATTTCACGACTCAGACTTTGGCGTAATATAGAAATTTTTAAAAGATGGTGGGTAAATTACCCGCTTCAATCGTGAATGAATGCATTATTCGCCCAATTTTACATACTTTTGAATTTCAAGCAAGCCGATGAATTTCAAACTCTCTTTAGCTTTTTTTTCGATTTTTTTTCCTCTGATTTCCGGCGGGATCGCAGCAGTGGAATCCAGACCACCACTTTATTTCACTCAGGAAAACCTTGAAGCCACCGCCGATCGCCATAGTGCCGATAAAAACTGGGAAACTGCGGCCGAATTGTACCAAAAACTGATTGCCAAAAGTCCGAATACGGCCCGTTACCACTACAAATACGGCGGCGCGCTCGCGATGGTTGCGCAATCGGGCAATAAGTTCAAAGCACTTACCCTGATTAATGATATCCGCGGCGCATTCGAAAAGACAATTGAAATCGAACCATCCCATATCGAAGCGCGATGGGCGCTGATCGAATATTATATCCAACTGCCCGTAATTGCCGGCGGCAGCGAGGAAAAAGCCGTAAGCTATGCAGCGCAACTCGCGAACGTGTCGCCTGTCGACGGATGGTTGGCCAACGGCCATATTGCCGAATTTTACGAACGATATCAGTCGGCTGAACAGTATTATAAAAAAGCGATTGCCCTGGGGAAGTCGAAAACAGCCTACCAAAAATTAGCCGATCTTTATAAAAACAAGATGGCACAGCCCGAAAAGGCGGCCGCTGTCATGAAACAATTTCAACAAGCAAAATGAGAACACATTTTATAGCCATTGGCGGAAGCGCGATGCACAACCTCGCTTTGGCACTACACAATAAAGGATACCACGTAACGGGAAGCGACGATGCGATTTTCGAGCCGTCAAAAACGCGCTTGCAAAAAAAGGGTTTGTTGCCCGATGAAATGGGCTGGTTTCCCGAAAAAATCACCTCCGATATCGATTCGGTAATTTTGGGCATGCACGCCAAGGAAGACAATCCGGAATTATTGCGCGCACAACAACTCGGACTCAAAATATATTCTTACCCCGAATTCCTGTACGAGCAATCCAAAAATAAAACCCGTGTCGTAATTGGCGGTTCGCATGGCAAAACGACTATTACCTCTATGATTTTGCACGTGATGCATTTTCATAACATCGAAGTCGATTATATGGTGGGTGCCCAACTCGAGGGTTTCGACACCATGGTGCATCTGACCGAAGAAAATGATTTTATCGTGCTCGAAGGCGATGAATACTTGTCGTCACCAATGGACCGCCGACCAAAATTCCATCTTTATCAGCCCAACATAGCGCTGATATCGGGAATCGCGTGGGATCATATCAATGTCTTCCCGACCTATG
>JADMKR010000222.1 GCA_015478765.1 Flavobacterium sp. | reverse complement strand
TGTTTTTGATGTTAATTTTTGGAGAAAATTCGGGCGCGATCGTAAGGGGCTGGGGGTCAGGTTTCAGTGATCAGCTTTCAGCGATCAGCTGTCAACTTGCGTTGCTAAACTGGTAGCGGGTTCGTTTATATTAAGATTACTCCTGCGTACGAGCCGAGCGTAAGCGAACTGGCAAAACAATAACAATCGTGCTGGCCGATAGCTGGTCGCTGACAACTGTAAACTGTAAACTGTCAACTATAAACTCCCAACCTACCTGCCGCCCCAGCCGCGATAACAGCGGTTATCCTTTTTCCTGCTTCTTTAGCAGGGAAAAGATAATAGCGGATAGCGGGAATTGCTGGCCAAAAAATCAATCGAATCGAATTGCCTTGACCGGCGAAATTTTAGTGATTATATAGGAAGGGATGAGTAGTACTAAAAGACACACCGTTACCGTACCAAGATTGAGTATGAATATGTAGAACCAATTCAAATCGACCGGAGCTTCGGTAACATAGTAATTCTCCGGATTCAACTTTATCACCCCGAAATACTTTTGGATCAAAACCAACCCGATTCCGATCACATTTCCCCAGAGCAGCCCACGCAATATCAGGTATCCCGCATTATATAAAAAGACTTTTCGGACCGTCCAGTTGCTGGCACCCAATGCTTTGAGAATCCCGATCATTTGTGTACGCTCAAGGATCAATACCAACAATGCCACCACCATATTAATTGTCGCTACGGCAATCATCACAATGAGAATAACAATTATATTGAAATCGAACAATGCCAACCACTCAAATATATAGTAATATTTCTCTTCGATGGTAACCGAATCGAGAGACCGGGATGCATCGGCGGCGTTAAAAGTATTATTATAAACTGCCTCACCGGTCTCGGAGATTTTCGTGAAGTCGGATACAAAAACCTCAAATGACCCTACTTCGGTAGGTTTCCATTTATTGATGCGCTGCAAATGACGGATGTCACCGATAATATAGGTCGCATCGAATTCCTGCAATCCCGAATTGTAAATGCCGGCAATTTCGAAAACGCGCAGGTTTGGTTTTTGGTTAGCTTCTTCCTTTAGAAAAAAGGTATTAAACCGATCTCCAGTTTTAAGACGCAGGCGGTTGGCTAAAAATTCGGAGATCAAAACCTGTTCGTTCAATTTTTGCGACACTTTCGGGAGTTTCCCGGCTACCAGATATTCCTCAATGTAATCCCATTTATAATCGGTTCCGACGCCTTTAAAAACAATTCCTTCGAAAGCATCTTCGGTACGGATGATTCCGGCTTTGCCTGCGACTGCCTGGATATGGGTAACTTCGTCAACACTTTTGAAAATGGGATAAAATTCCTGCGTGACAGATATAGGTGTAGCGCTCACCTGCGATTGGTTGTCGTCAAAGCTTGATATGATGATATGTCCGTTGAAAGCCGAAACCTTCTCCCGTATCTTTTGCTGAAGTCCGATTCCGGTAGCTACCGATATAATCATCATAACCATACCGATTGCGATTGCCGAAATGGCAATTTTTATTATCGGCGCGGAAATGCTACTTTTATGCTCTTTGGCATTGACCAGTCTTTTCGCTATAAAATAAGCTAAATTCAATTATTATGATTTCAAATTTGTTGCTCAAAAATACAGTTTTATTCCTGTTCATGACCGGATTGGCTTGCGGAAATTCGGCAAAAAGAGCGTCTGTCGATACAGGTGTGGATTCTCAGCCCGAAATACAGAAGCATATCTTAACCGGTGCCGATAATCATTCGCAATACCTGCCTCTTTTGCGCTCCAAGCGAATTGGTGTTGTAACCAATCAGACCGGGATTTTGAGCGACGGTACACATTTAGTCGATTTTCTGATCGGCAAAGATGTTGAAATCGCGTCGATCTTCGCTCCGGAGCACGGATTTCGCGGAACAGCCGATGCAGGGGAGATCGTTGTGGACGGCCGCGATACCAAAACCGGACTACCGGTAATTTCACTTTATGGCGCCAATAAAAAGCCGTCTTCCAAACAACTGGAAGGAATCGATGTGATGATTTTTGACCTGCAGGATGTTGGCGCCCGGTTTTATACCTATATCTCATCACTACATTACGTAATGGAGGCATGCGCCGAACAAAATATACCATTAATAATTCTCGATAGGCCGAATCCGAATGGCGACACTGTGGACGGACCCATTTTAGAAATTGAAAACACGAGTTTTGTTGGCATGCACCCCATCCCGATTCTGCATGGAATGACCATAGGTGAATATGGCAAAATGATCAACGGTGAAAAATGGCTTAAGAATTCGGCCCAATGTAAACTCACGGTGGTGTCCTGCGTTAATTATGATAAGTCGATGCCGTATTCTTTACCGGTAAAGCCATCGCCAAATTTGCCGAACGATCAGGCCATCAATTTATATGCGAGCTTATGTTTGTTTGAAGGAACCAATGTGAGCGTAGGCCGGGGAACTGACACTCAGTTTCAGGTATACGGTTCACCTTTTCTTCCCCCAACCGGTTATAGTTTTACTCCTATGCCTAATCTTGGCGCCAAAGACCCGCTTCATAACGGTAAAATTTGCTATGGTG
>JADMKR010000221.1 GCA_015478765.1 Flavobacterium sp. | reverse complement strand
AACGCCAATCGATGCGGGAAGTCCGCGATATGCGTCCGATTTCGCCTATCTTTTATCGGAAACAACTTTCTATGATTACAGTTCGTTTGTTGACCGAAATTTCACCACGCCCAAATTTTCAATTGTCATTCCGCAGGAAGCCATCCAAAAGGATGATGAATTTTGGATGCAGAATAGGCCTTCGCCACTGGATTCCAGAAGTTTGCACACTTATGCTGCATTGGACAGCATAGCCCAGTCGGCAGGAGTAGAACGCAAATTACTTTTGGGCCGAAAAGTCATCAATGGTTATGTGCCGGTTGGGTTTTTCGATGTAGATCTTCGTTATTTAGCGAGTTTCAACAATTATGAAGGATTCCGGTTGGGATTCGGCGGCAAAACAAATGACCGGTTTTCTAAAAAATTCCGCCTGGAAGGTTACACCGCCTACGGAACCAAAGATGGGGAATTTAAATACCAGCTCGGCGGATCGGTACGGGTTGGCAACACTTCCGATACCTGGATCGGATTATCCTATACCGATGACATTCGCGAAATCGCCAGTACCAATTTTGCCGTTGACAAGCGAACATATAAAATTTATGACCCGCGGCCAATAAACGTCAGCACTTTTTATAATTATGTATCGTGGCGTGCATATGCCCAAACCCGGATTATTCCCGCTGCCGAAACAATTTGGCAATTTTCGCATAATCTGATCAGGCCGCAATTCAATTATGCCTACCTGCACGACGGACAGTATTATCGCAATTTCTCGCTAACGGCTGCCATGGTGTCGATTCAATGGAATCCGTTCAGTGATTTCATGCAAACACCCGACGGGATTATCGAATCTGAAAAGCGGTTTCCAAAATTTACCTTTCAGTTCACTCAGGCGATTCCAAATGTGATGGGCAACGATCTGGAATTCGGGAAAATCGAAATCCGTAGCGCATATGAAAAGAAATTTCTGAACCAGCAAAAGTTCTCGGCATTATTCGAAGCCGGCCGCGCGTACGGGAACTTGCCCATAACCCATGCTTACAACACTTCCCCGAACAATCTTGACAAGGATCGATTGCTTCAGCGCGTAACATTTGCCGGCAAAGACAGTTTTGAAACGATGTATTTCAATGAGTTCTTCTCCGATCGGTTTGCCTTCACGCAATTCAAGTATGCTTTTGGCCGCCTGATGATTTCCGATAAAATAAAACCGACGCCTGTTCTGGCAACCCGGATGGTTTGGGGCGCAATTGATAACCGCGACAAGCATATAGGCATCAACTTCAACACGCTCAACCACGGCTATTACGAATCGGGAATAGAATTAAATGGAATTTTCAAAGGTCTTGGCTTGTCGGCTTTTTATCGGTACGGCGCCTATCACCTGCCCGATTTAGAGGATAACATCGCGGTAAAATTGAGTTTTGTAATTAATATTGGATTCTAATCGGCCGATACCACTTTTAATCCGATAATCGAAACGATCAAAGTTGTGAGGAAGAATACGCGCCAGAAAGTTGCCGGTTCTTTAAAAACCATAATTCCCACCACAACTGTTCCCACCGCGCCAATGCCGGTCCACACACCGTATGCGGTTCCAATGGGAAGTGTCTGAATCGCTCGATACAGCAACAGCATGCTCATAGTGAGGCATATCAGAAATCCTAGTAGCCATAAGGTTGCGGCAGTTCCGGTTTCTTCCTTTGCTTTGCCCAGGCAAAAGGCAAATGCGACTTCGAAAAGTCCGGCAATGACAAGTATAATCCAGTTCATTTTATTGTTTAATTATCAGTACCGACGGCACATTGGCGAGCCACGAACTTTTCGCGTCCAGCAAATATTTGTAGCCCTCGGTGCTTATCATCATCAAATCCTGTCGCTGCAGAAACTCTTTTTTAATTACCCGCTCAGGTAATATTGAAAAATGACCGGGCGAAGCGGTTTCCAATTTGCCTATTTCCCGCAAAACATCAGTGTCGGGTTCGAGATTTTCTCCGGCGAAATAAATGATAACGCGCGACCCGTGATTTTGAACCAGCATATCAACAAATCTCAGCAGGTAACTGTCATCGCTTGTAAAAATAGGAATAAAAATATCATCGGGTGTGTTAAGGTTTTTATCGATGAGAATACCGACCGGCATTTTAGTTTTGGCCAACAGTTGACGGGTGCGTTCATCAAAAGGTGAATTGCCGAACATGGTCTCCCGGCCCGTGAATTTGTCGATAATGCGGTCGGGGTTGATAATTTGCGTTGTGTATCCCAAAACTTTCCCGAGCAACGTGCCTTCAAATATCGACTGGCCCAAACCAACCAGCAACAGGTCGTATTCACCCTGATTCGCTATTTCAACAATATCGCTGTCAATGTCGTACGAAATTTTGAACAATGTGAGCATCTTTTGGTTCAAAGCATCCGATTCGGCGATGACTGATCTAAACATTTTACGCTCGTGGTCCTCGACGTTGAAAGTAAGCACCTCATTGCTGGCTGCCAAGTGCAAGCCTGTGATCAAATTGCCATCGAGGTCTTTCTTCACAAGACAATGTGCCAGTCGTAGCATCGACTTGCCCCGCTCGGCGTTGCCGAATGAAAACAGGATTTTATACTTTGCGTTTGCCTTCAATTCATTTGAAACCGCGTCTTTACGAAAGATGATGTTGATAAGGTTCAGCGCCGGTCCAGTCATAAACGTTGTGACCAAAGCCATGATCACCATCATGGTAAAAATCTCGGCACTTAAAACACCAAGATCGTAACCAATATTCAACACCACAAGTTCCATGAGTCCGCGTGTATTCATCAATGCGCCAATTGTCAGGCTATCGCGCCAACTTTGGCCAACGAACTTGGCCGCCAGCGCACTGCCGAAAAACTTCCCGACCACGGCGACCGCGATAATCAACGCCGTAATCTTCCATTGATACGGATCGTTGAGCAACCCGATCTGCGTTCGCAATCCGGTGAAAACGAAAAATAAAGGCAACAATAATATTACGGCCACATCCTCTACTTTTTCGATGATGATATTCCGGAATCGCGCACTCTCGGGCATAATGGCGCCGGCCATAAAAGCTCCGAACAATGCGTGGATGCCGATCACCTCAGACGCATATGCAGAAATTATAAGCGTTAACAGGAATATCGCCACCACCGGTTTTGTGAGGCTTTCGCGGGATGTTTTCAGATCGCCGATGCGCTTCAAAAACGGTCGTACCACATGTAACATTACCAGCACATAAACGATGGCCAGTGCTATAATATAAATCGAACTGGTGATCGAGCCTGCTTTTACTATTGCAATTACGGCGGCCAGGATACACCAGGCAGTGATGTCGTCGGCGGCTGCGCAGGTGATGACGATGGTTCCCAAACGCGTTTTATGAATGCCGCGTTCCTGCACAATGCGCGCGAGCACCGGAAACGCGGTGATACTCATCGCAATTCCCAGGAAAAGAGCAAACGATAAAAACTCGATACCCGACGGCGCAAATTCATTGTAGATGTAATAAGCAAGCCCAATTCCGAGCGTAAACGGAAAAATGATGCTGGCGTGGCTGATCACTACCGCGTCGTTGGCTTTGTTTTTCAGCGCTTTCAAATCGAGTTCCATGCCTATCACAAACATAAAAAGTATCAAACCGATCTGGCTAAGGAAATGCAGGTTGCCTAAAGATTCCAACGGGAAGAGCATAGCCGAATATTGCGGGAAATAATATCCGAACAATGACGGACCCAGCACAATCCCGGCGATCATTTCGCCAATAACTGACGGCTGACCGATTTTGCGGAAAATCCATCCGAAGAAGCGCGCAACGAATATTATAGTTATGATCTGAATCAACAACATCGCCAGTGGATGCTGCAAATTATGAATAATGGACTGCGTGAAATCGGTCCAGGCACTGGTATTAGATGTTGGTGATCTGATTGCTTCGGTGTGCTCAAGCGACTTGCCTTTCCCAATAATAAAGTAAATCAGTACCGAGAAAACCGAGGTAACTCCAATGTAGAAAATCGAATTTTTATAGTTGCTCATCAATAGCAGGACCCTGTTTTAAACAACAGGTTTTCGGGGTCAAATATATAAATAAAAGCTGGGGGTTGACAGGGAATTAATCAATTGGGCGGCCTGCCTCAGCCCCGGTTGCGGCGGTATCCTTTTACTGCTTTCTTTAAGCAGTAAAAGATAAAGCCAAAAACGGGAAAAGCTGCATAAAAATCGGCTACACAGGCGCATTCCATACAATCTATTGATTTATATTTGCACTGCGGCCACAAAAGCTGGCCGGCCGAAAAAAACGATCAGAAAATGAAACATACAAAAGTCAAAGACTTGCTGAACAGCGCCAAGACGCTGCATGAAGTGAACGCTAAGGGTTGGGTAAGAACGTTCAGGAACAACCAGTTTATAGCCCTGAATGATGGCTCGACGATCAATAATATACAGTGCGTGGTCGATTTCGAAAATACTTCGGAAGAAACATTAAAACGCATTACCACCGGGGCGGCCATATCGGTGACGGGTGACTTGGTGGAAAGCAAAGGCGCCGGACAGCAATACGAAATCCAGGTTACGAAACTCGAAATTTTGGGTGATTCGGACGCTGAGAAATTCCCGATGCAGCCCAAAAAACATTCATTGGAATTTTTGCGGGAAAACGCACATTTACGCGTGCGGACCAACGCTTTCGGGGCGATCATGCGCGTGCGTTCGGTATTGTCATTTGCGGTACATCAGTATTTTCAGCAACGCGGATTTGTTTATGTGAACACACCTGTGATCACGGGTGCCGATGCCGAAGGTGCCGGAGAGATGTTTCAAGTAACGGCACTTCCATTGGACAAATTGCCCAAAAACGAATCGGGTGAAATCGATTATAAAGAAGATTTTTTCGGAAAACACACCAATCTCACGGTATCAGGCCAGCTGGAAGCTGAAACCTACGCGATGGCGTTGGGTCAGGTTTATACTTTCGGGCCGACCTTTCGTGCCGAGAATTCGAATACTTCAAGGCATTTGGCCGAATTCTGGATGATCGAACCTGAAGTGGCTTTCAACGATCTGGATGCCAATATGGATCTGGCCGAAGATTTCATTCAGTATGTTATTAAATATGCGCTGGACAATTGTACTGACGATTTGAAATTTCTGGAATCACGTCTTGCGGAAGAAGAAAAATCGAAGCCGCAGGCGGAGCGAAGTGAAATGGCGTTGCTGGAGAAACTCAATTTTGTACTCGACAATAATTTTAAGCGGGTATCATACACCGAAGCCATCGACATCCTTCGAAATTCCACGCCAAATAAAAAGAAGAAATTCTCTTATATCATCAATGAATGGGGCGCCGATCTACAGTCGGAGCACGAGCGCTTTTTGGTGGAGAAGCACTTTAAATGTCCGGTGATTTTATTTGATTATCCGGCCAACATTAAAGCGTTCTACATGCGTCTGAATGAAGACGGCAAGACAGTACGCGCCATGGATATATTGTTCCCCGGCATTGGCGAGATCGTTGGAGGTTCGCAGCGGGAAGAGCGCTACGACGTACTGGTAGAGAAAATGAGAGTTTTGGGAATCGACGAGGAAGAACTGTGGTGGTACCTGGATACACGCAAGTTCGGATCGGCTGTACACTCGGGCTTCGGTCTTGGTTTTGAGCGGCTTGTGCTGTTTGTGACGGGAATGAGCAACATACGCGATGTCATCCCATTTCCACGAACTCCGGGCAGTGCCGAGTTTTAAATGTTAAAGTTTCTGGCTGAATCCTTGCAAAAATGTGCAACAAAATCTAACTTTAAACATTGAAGTTTATAAACATCAGTTATGCTTAAGCAGTCCTTAAATCTTAAATTATCACAGAAGCTTTCACCGCAGCAGATTCAACTTATGAAGCTGATTCAACTGCCTACGCAGGCATTCGAACAGCGCCTCAAGGAGGAAATGAACGATAACCCGGCGTTGGAAACAGGTAAGGAAGAGGATGAAGAAGACGAAGATGAAGTTTTCGAAAACGAAGAATACGATGATTACGACGACTTCGAAGGCGATAGAATGGAGGCCGAAGACATCAATATCGACGAGTACCTCAACAGCGACGATACGCCGGATTACAAACTGAAAGCAAACAATTACAGTGATGATGATGAACAGCGGGAATCGCCATTGGCGGCACCGGTAAGTTTCCATCAGGACCTGATAAACCAGCTCAACACCTTTATACTGAATGACGACGAGCGCGAAATCGCCGAGTTCCTAGTCGGAAGCATCGACGACATGGGCTACATACGCCGCAGCATTCCCGATATTGTCGACGACATGGCGTTCACACAAGGCATCTACACCGATGAAAAGACGGTCGATCGCATATTGCACATTATACATGAACTGGAGCCGGCCGGCGTTGGCGCGCGTGACTTGCAGGAATGCCTGCTGCTTCAGCTGAAACACAAAACACCGACTGAATCGGTTGGCCTTGCCATTGATATCATCGAAAACCAGTTTGATGCTTTCACCAAAAAGCATTATGAGAAACTTCAGCAGCGCTACAATGTATCGTTGGAACAACTTAAAGATGCGATTGGCGAAATCGAAAAACTGAATCCGAAACCCGGAAATTCATTCACCGGAAGCAATAAAATCATCGAGCATGTGGTGCCCGACTTTGCGATTCGAATCGTCGAAGGCGAGTTGGAACTGACATTGAATGGAAGGAACGCGCCCACGTTGCATGTTTCGCGTGACTATCAGGAGATGATGCAGACCTATAAAGTTTCTAAAGATAAATCGACACAACAAAAAGAGGCCGTACAATTTATAAAACAAAAACTGGATTCGGCCAAATGGTTTATCGACGCCATCAAGCAGCGCCAGGAAACACTTTTCGTCACGATGAGCGCCATTATGCAATATCAGAGAGAATATTTCCTGGATGGCGACGAGACTAAGTTACGGCCGATGATTCTGAAGGACATTGCCGATATGGTAGGTTTGGATATTTCGACGATTTCGCGTGTAGCAAACAGTAAATATGTAGATACGCCGTACGGCACCAAACTGATCAAGGAATTCTTTTCTGAAGCGATGAAAAACGATCAGGGTGAAGACGTATCGACCCTGGAAATTAAAAAGATTCTTCAGAATATCATCGAGGAAGAAGACAAGAAAAAGCCGTTGCCGGATGATCAGCTGGCCGATTTACTCAAAGAGAAAGGATATCCTATCGCACGGCGTACTATTGCGAAGTATCGGGAACAACTCGACATTCCGGTTGCCAGGATGCGCAAAAAAATATAAGGTGAAAAAGGTTTTGCCTTTGTTCTCATGGTTATTGCATCCGGTTTTGATTCCGCTGCTGGCCACTGCCTTTTATTTTTTGATTTATGACTCCTATATGACCAAAGGCCAGCAATATCTGGTTTATCTTCAGGTGGCAATCATTACATTTTTTATTCCGGTCTCGTTTTTCTTCCTGTTGCGGTCATTAGGAAAGATCGATACCGTGATGGCCGGGAATGTTTCTCAACGCAAAATGCCATTGCTGATCCAATCGGTTCTGTTGTTTATTCTGATTACGAAAGGGATTACAATCGAACGGATTCCGGAATTATATTTTTTCCTCTTAAGTGCACTGGCCAGTACTTTGTGTGCGCTGCTTTTTTCACTTCTTAAAGTAAAAATCAGCCTGCATATGATGGGTATCGGCGCACTGACACTATTCGTTATTTTCCTGAGTATTTCTGCCCAATATAATGCCGTATACTACATAGCCGGACTGGTTTTGTTGAACGGAATGGTGGCCTCTTCCCGACTCGCCATGAAGGCACATTCGGGAACCGAACTCGTCCTGGGGTTCATTTGCGGTGTTTTGCCTCAAATTGCGATTGGTTATGCCTATTTATAAGATGTAAAAGATCAGGCCGATATTTAAAGTGTTGAGTCCCACCTTTTCGTCGCCAACCATTGCCGATGATTTAAATAGCGGGTTCAATCCATAATATCCGAAGAAATTCCATGTGTTATAACCGGCTGCGACATATACGCCATATCGGAAGGCATTCAAATCTTCAATTCCCGAGAGCTTGATTTCCTGCGGAACACCTTCATAAATCGACCTGCTATGCAAAAGATAGCTAAATTTCAAACCGGTGTAAATTCGCCAGAACTTGTGACTGTCGGGGGTTGATGTCCGCCATCGAAACTCAACCGGCACTTCCACAAAATGAAGCGAGAGTTTGTTCTTTCTGTGATACACATCGTCGGGGATAATGTTGTAATCGTACCCGTCGGCACTTTCGGAAATCACCAGGTTGTGATTATAATTCTGGAGTGCATAGCCAACGCCCACTGCGATAGCGACCGTCCTGTCATCATTAATAGGCATATCGCGAAGGAATCCGGCGTAGAGCCCGGCGGAAAATTTATTCTGTGTCATATCCTCAGGCATATTCTGAAGAATGTTGTACGTAAAACCCATATAAAACTGATCTTCGCGATAGAGCGAATCGACCGCCTGGAAGTCGGGATACGCACTGTCCTGAGCGCTTAGCATCAAAGAGAAAAATAATAAACCTATCGACAGAAATTTCATAACGGAATGTTCGCATTAAAAGTACAAAAAAAGACGTGTGATATCCTTTGCCATCGGCGCAATTTGATTCTTTTTTGTATGGATAAATTTCATCTGACGGATTTAAAATTCGGTATCATAATCTTTTACTAATAAAGGCGATACATCGTTTTATGATTGATATTTTTGTAATTGATAACCAATTAAATCCAGTAATTATGTTGATACAAATTAACACCGATAACAATATAGAAGGACGCGAACGCATGGAAGTTTATTTTCGATCGGTACTTGAGGAAAGCCTGCATCGATTTGAAGATCACATCACCCGGTTAGAAGTTCATTTAGGCGATGAGAACAGCGAGAAATTCGGCACTGACGACAAACGTTGCATGATAGAAGCGCGACTTGCGGGAAAACAGCCAATTGCGGTTATCAATCATTCGGATACTACAGAAAAATCGTTCAACGGCGCAATTGAAAAAATGAAGAAAGTGCTGGCGACTACATTTGACAAAATGAAAACCTATTAAGCTGACAGGACATTTTCAAAAATAAACTCAAAATAAAAATCCGCATGTAGACTTACACGCGGATTTTTTTATTCTGTCCATTGATGTTTAAAAAACGCCTATGAAATGGTTGCCCGGTTTATTTACCAATTTGGCTCCTTTAGTAACCGCCCCATTCAAGGTGTTAATAACGTAAATGTTTCCATCCTGTCCTACCGGCGCCAATGTCATATAGATATCATATCCATCCACTACGAAGCCCTGATACTGAAACTGGTAAAGGTCGGCATGATATGGCAAATCTAAAAGTTGAGCCGTGCGCGCATTCAGGTCGACCAGCGCCACAAAGCTTTGCTGCTGCCCGGAAAGTCCCGATACGGCCGCGCCATCGTGCGTATAATTTACGATTGCCTTACCGTTTCCGGCATATCGCCAATTTTCAATGTACGAATTAGTCACGCCAAGAGCTGCATCCAAACTGAACACATACGAATTGTCATAATTATTATCCTGACCGATTCGAAGGATATGTGACCCATTGACATCCCGCTGTGTTGCCTGATAAATCGTCCCATCATCGGCAACGAACCCGTTAAAGCTGCGATATCCGCTGGTGTCTCCAAAGCCAACAGTGGAAGTGATCACGACCGGATTCTGCAGCGACGGATAATCAACCACAACCGATTTAGATCCTAAACGGTCAAATTCAGTTACATTAGCACCTGTTGCCGGATCGGTTTTGCGCATCCATGTACCGATGATCACCTTGTCGCCGGCGTGGTTTAATATCGGCGCGTCGAGTCGGAAAATATGATGACCAGCAATTTCTTCTGACGGTGTCAGCGGAATTTCGTATGACCGCGTTTGTGAAATAAACGAATCCTGCAAATCGAGTGAAAGCACAGTGGCGACACCTCTGGTATGCTGGTAAACGCCATTGGCATCGGAAGTTACTTCAGGCGTGGTCACATTTACAGCGATTCCGGTTTGATCATCATCGAAAAGTTTTGACCATCGCGGATTCGTACCTGCATACTGTGAAATATTTACTGTTCCGCCTGTGGGTGTATAGGTTTGGCCGCCACCCACGATGTATTTCGTGAACTCGCCGCCATTCCCACCGCCGTAAGCAATGTTGAACAACGTCGAACCATCATTTGAAGATTGTAATCTGGCAGTCCGCGCCGACGGCACCAGATTCCCGTTTTCGAAGACATCATAAGTTTTATCCGGGTTTTTAGCATCTTCCTTACTAATCGAATAAACTATAGTGCCGCCGTTTCCATCGCCAGGTTCACCGCCATCGGCACCCATTACCGCACCGGCAACAGTAATCCAACGACCTTCGGTAATTGGCGGTTCGGTGGTGGCTTGACCTTCATCGTCGCTGCAACTTGTCAAGAGTGGGGTTGCGATCGCGATCGCCAGCAGTGTTCTGAAAACATTATTAATCATAATTATATATTTAGAGATTATTAAGTACGTAGTTTAATTTCAGGTAGAATGCGCGTCCCGGCTTCTGGACCGCGAAATTGTCGAATGCCGAATTGTTGTATATATTCTTTACATCGAAACTTGCAATGATTTTGCGATTAGGGAAAACATAACTCAGGCCGGCATCGTGAACGAACTGCTCTGGCAGATTAAACATCTCCGTACCCGAAGTATGGCTGTAAAACTGCGGCATATAGTTAAAATTGTCAACAAACAAAAAGTTATAGAACAGATTCAGGCGTGAACCTTTGGCAAATAAATCGCTGAAAGTATATTGTGCATTCGCTGTTATTGTAAAAGTTGGCTCATTGGCAACATTGATTTCGCGGTCAAACCGATTTAGTGTGGTCAATGTGAATCGCGAGGTGTTCAATCCGATGCGGAAATTATCCCTGAAAGAATAATTGAGCTCCACATCAAAGCCTCTCGACTTCACGTTTCCTTGATTTACCAAAGGGAGGACCTGCACATTGCTATTGATTACCGTGAGTAATTCCGGTCCGATCCTGTCAGTAATGTCGCGGATAAAACCGTTGGCGGCAGCAAAAATTTCATGGTTGCCCAACTTAAAATTGCCGAGGCGGAAACCCAAATTCCAATTGTAACTTGTCTCCGGCCGTATAGTTGGATTTTCGGTCAAGTTATCGCCCGGATCACCAAAAATCTCGCCCTCATTCGGTAGTCTCACGCCGCGCTCCGCCGAAGTCATCAAAACAACTTTTGGCCGTAGCGAATAAGAGATCGCCATTCCGTAGCCATTGACATTTTTCTCGTTGGCCACAACATCTTCTATACGCGTTGGCACTCCACCGACACTCGCCACTATCGGATTCATACGCTCGACCTGCTGCCAGTAGTTTTTGAAAAATGCAGTGACTTTTAGATCCTGGTCAAAGGCTGTTAGTTCGTAACTGAAGGTCGAAATACTTTTTTTGAGATCGCGCGTTCCGAAAAAGTTACGCTCGAGCACCGATCGGATCTCGTCGTCATCCTCGCGGTCTACAAAACTATATATATTATTAACTAAGATTTTATGATTATCGCTTATAGCATAGTCGATTCCGGTGCGAACCGATCCAAGTTTTCGCCTGATATTCGCAATTGTCGGCGCGCCTTGCTGCGCTCCGTCAGGTCTGATTATCGGATTTCCATTTAAGTCCAGGCTAAGTTCGCCCGACCAGTTGTAATTCCATCTTACGGTATCATTGACCACGCGGTTGCGCTCGCCGTATACGCCCAGCAAACTCACGTCGAGGCCTTTGGTAAAAAGATTTTTCTTTTTATAGGTGAGCTGTAGAAGATTAGCATCAGAATCAGTAAATCTTCCTTTATAGGGTGTGGTCATAAAAGTACCGTGCTGGATTTCTTTGTACATGGATGAACCATTGAAACCAATCGAAAAATCATCGGCCCATTTAACATCGGTATAGCCAAGCGATATATTGGTACCTATCGAACGGAACGCATCGTTGAACCTGCGCGCGGTAATGAATTGCCGAGTTCCGTTGGGAAGAATATTATACACACTGTTTCCCCACACTTTATAATCATTGTCAGAGTTGTTGAAGAATCCCGATGCACGGACAGTAAACCCCGATTTGAAACGGTACATCATATTGAAATTCATCTGTGTCGTATTGAATGAACCGTACGAAACACCAAAGTTCAGGTTGTTTTTTGCACCGGCTTTCATCACGATATTGATGGCACCACCCAGCGCGTCGTCCGAAAGATGGCCCGGCACGACTCCCTTATAAATTTCGATACGCTCGATCATTGATGGGGGAATGCTGTTAAGGTCAAACGAAGATCCGTAAGTCGTAATCGGGATTCCGTCAATGAAGATCCGAATCGAATTGCCCGACATGCCGTTGATGTTGTAAACCACCTCCGACCCGAATCCGCCATTTTGGCGAATGCGCACTCCCACCGAACGGTCGAGTAATTCATTCACCTGCAAGTTCCGAAGTCCGGCTTCTTTGGTTTCGATCACGTTTACGGCAAATCCCTTTTTTTCAATTTCTTTTGCAATGGTCGTGGCCTCGACCACTACTTCGTTAAGCTGATTCGCCTGTTTCGTTACGGTAATTACGATGGATGTTTTCGAACCCTTAATATCGATCGGATGGAAAGTCATGTCGCCATCCTGAGGCATTACTGTAAGCGTATACTGTCCGTATGGAATTGCTGCAATTTGAAAAGTTCCGGCGGCATCGGTTGTATAAACCTGGTCTGTGCCTTGCAAATTCACCATGATTCCCGAAAGCGGATTGCTGTTTTGATCCACTATGCTGCCCGTAACCGAACCGGATTGTGCAGAAGATATAAGAACATTGACAGTTAAAACAACGAGCAATAAATAGCTTTTCATGGAGGCGTTCAGGAATAATTCGCAGCAAATTTAATTCTTATTTAGATTAAGTACAAATAAACATAAGGCGATTTTTAAAAAATTATCGCGCAAAAAAGATTAGGTGAACAACCAATCTCCAACAACCTGAAAACTATTCAATTAAATATTTTGGGTAGAAAAATTCAGTCAGAATACCAGATCGATTTTTGAAGCAATTCCCGCTATTCGCTACAACCTCATTCGTTGCCGGGCCTGTTTTGTACGTACAAAAAAGAGCTTCTATTGTCGCTTTTTTTCCACGACAAAAGCAACGGCCCGCCGCAAATTCGGTTTTCACTGCTATCGGGGCTAGGCCGTTGACAATAAGGAATAATCTGCTTTCCATCACGTAATTTCCTGCAGTGTCAATTCACAACCGCGTCCGGCAAAATTTTGGGATTACGCGATTACCTGCGGTGATCCCGCAGGGGGGAACTGTCAAGCAATGCTGCTACTTGTTCCTTCGTATTTTC
>JADMKR010000220.1 GCA_015478765.1 Flavobacterium sp. | reverse complement strand
GATATTAAAAAGGGCCCACACTGTGAGCCCCTTTATAGTCCGTATCCTTAATCGAGTGCTTTAACTCCATTCAATCTTTCGAGAGAAGTACATTACGGCCGCCAAAATGAGGAATAGTCCGATGCTTCCGAAAAGCAATGCATAATTCTCCAATTGGATGATCACATAAATAAAGCTGTACAAGGCCGTCAGCGACGCACCAATAAACATAGGGAATCTGCGGATTTTCAAAATAGAGTAGGAGTATGCTGTTATTAATACCACCACCGATGTTCCCGCAATAACATAGGCGATTTTGAAACTACTGTGTTCGGTAATTGAAATCAGCAATGTGTAAAACATGATCAGTGCGATCCCCACCATGGTATATTGGAAAATATGAATCTTTATTTTGCTGATGGTTTGTATCAGGAAAAAAATCAAAAATGTAAGTCCGATTACCAGAAAACCGTATTTGGCGGCACGTTCGTTCTGCTGATATTGGTCGACCGGAATGATGAAGTCGACACCGAATGCAAATTCGCGCAGATCGGGGATGATGTTAAACGACATCTGTGAAAACGGACGGTTTATCTGCAACACTTTCCAATCGGTTTTGAAGCCCTTGTCGCTAATTTGCTTTACAGTTTCGCCAGGTAAAAAATTACCTGTAAAACTCGGTGACGCCCAGTTTGACTCCATCATAGCGGTGGTGGTTTTGCCAATGGGTACTATTTTGATTTGTTCGCTCCCGTTATAGGCAATGTCGAAAGCAAAACTGACTTTCTGACCGGTGAAAATTTCGGCGTCGAGCGGACCGGTTTCCAGTGATTGCTCCTGATTGGCATTCTCGGAATATATAGGCTCAAAGATATACGACTTGCCATTAAGGCTGATTTTCACTTCGTTGCGGATGCTTTTGAGGTTAGTCGTGCGTATGATGACTGTGGCCTTCGACCAGTCGATGTCTTCATCCTGAATGTCGCGCGAAGCAAAATCAGGTCGAATATAATGCCCGTCAAATGCCATCTGCGCATTGAATACAACCGATTCGTAATTGCTGCGATGGAGGACTTTAGTGGAAACTTTTGTTTTGTTGTTGAGAGTTTCGGGGTAGAAATAGGCAAATTCGGTTTGACTCGTTTTTTGCGTAACCGCTTCTTTGGTCACTTCATTCACCGATACTGTTTCAGTGTAAATTTTAAAAGGGACCTTGATCATCGGCCCGTAGAAATAAACACTTTCACCCCATTTATCAGTGGTTTCGCTTATGACCTCTTTTTGTCTTTGTGCCCGCTCGTCTATAAGGCTTTTCACGAATTCCAATGGGATAAGCAACACCAGTACGAGTAATCCGACCATCATCATTCGAGCAGTGGCCGAGTGCAGAAATCCCCATTTTTCATTTTGATTTTCCATTTTTGTCTGTTTTTAAGAATTAAATTTATTGGTTAAAAGTACTTTGTTTTTCAAAGTAAAAAGATAAAAAAATAGCTATTTATTGCTGATGAGTTTCTCCAGTGCATCTATATGCTGGCTAAAGGCTTTTCGGCCCTGTGCTGTCGCAATGTAACTGGTATTCGGTTTTTTGCCGATGAACTGTTTCTCGACTGTAATATAATTTTCCGACTCAAGAGCTTTTGCGTGGCTTGCGAGATTGCCGTCGGTCACACCAAGCAATTCTTTCAGCATGGTAAAGTCGGCCGAATCGTTCACCATCAACACCGACATGATTCCGAGCCGAACCCTGTGATCGAACGCTTTGTTGATATTTTGTATAAGATTTTTCAAATTCAGCTGGGTAAAAATAAAAGATTTGCGAAAACTATTTTCGGTCGTATTTGTAATACATAATGGCGCCATATATTATATGACACACACCAAAGCCGAGTGCCCAGAACAACAAGGCATAGCCGGGAAATGTACTGGCGAGCAAGCCCAGGACTATAATGGTAATTCCTAAATATCGAACATCGCGAACAGTAAATTTACTGGCATTGACACAGGCGAGTCCGTAGAAAATAAGCGTTACCGATGCAATGAGTCCGTAATGTTGATTTCGCAAAAGTAAAAGCGCAAAAATACCGCCTGTGACCAACGGTATCAGGAAGTTGATCAATAACCGACGTGAAGTCGAATTCCACACGGTTTCGCCATTTTTCCTCGCCTTCACGATCGTAAAGAAAATAGCAGTCGCTAAGGACAGCAATAAAACGGCAGCAGCAATAATTACGATGTATCGGAATGTCGAACTTTCGAGCGTGATGTAATATCCGCGGTGAACTGTCATCAGGTTAAAGGCAATAAACGAACCTATGAGCGCATAAACTCCGGCAAGGACGCCGGCCATTCCACTTAGTGATAGGAATTGTGTAGATCGGTTCATCAATGTCTTGATATCCTGTATATCTTTCAAATAATCCTGATCTTTCATAATAAAGTACTTTGAGCAACAAAGTAAATCTATTATAGTAAGGCACACAACTTTTTTTTATACTAATTGAATAATTTTCCGGAATTGAAATATTCTCTTACAGCAACCTGCATCACAAACAAAAAATGTAATTTTGTGCAACTAAAAAAATATTATCCTACAAAAATATTTATATGAGCGC
>JADMKR010000219.1 GCA_015478765.1 Flavobacterium sp. | reverse complement strand
AGCACAGGTAATCGCTTCCAAGCATCGATTACAATGCGAAGTTACCTGGACACAGCCTTTCAGGGCGACGGAAAACTCGTCGAATGCGGTCGATATGATTCTCTCGGCAGCAAATGCCGAAGGACTCGAAATATTGCTTAAACCCGAACCTTTCAGCTGGGGCGAGGATTTCGGTTTATTCACGGAACATTTTGCCGGTGCGATGTTTGGCTTGGGTGCCGGCATCGAAACTCCTGCACTCCATAACCCGGATTACGATTTTCCCGATGAAATCAGCGCGATCGGAATCGGTCTTTTTCATAGAATTAGTCAATTCGTCAATGCATAACAATTCCATAATAGAATTAAGTCGGGCGGCATTGCAGCAAAACCTGGAATTCCTGCGGGCGACCTTTGGCAAGAAAATCATTTTTTCGTCGGTTGTTAAGGGAAATGCGTACGGGCACGGTATAAGCGAATTTGTAACCTTGGCACACGAATGCGGAATCAGTCACTTTTCAGCTTTCGATGCCGAGGAAGCGCGTATCATCAAACAATGCGTGGGTAGCAATGCGACCATAATGATTATGGGCTTCGTAGCCGATGAAGATTTGGAATGGGCCATCGAAAATGACATCCAGTTTTTCGTCTTCGAAAAAACACGGTTGCAGAAAGCGGTTAAGTCGGCAAAGAAACTCGGACATAAAGCGCGCCTTCATATTGAAGTGGAAACGGGTATGAACCGAACAGGATTTAATGAGAACGAACTGCGTTGGGTGACACAGATACTTCAAAATGAAAAAGAACATCTAATTTTTTCGGGACTGTGTACGCATTATGCTGGCGCCGAAAGCGTTGCGAATTATTACAGAGTAAAGTCGCAGATTCAAGCCTATGAAAAGGCATACAACTTCTTTAAAGACAGCGGCCTGGTTCCACAACTTCGACATACTGCGTGCTCGGCATCGTCGATGATGTTTCCTGAAACCCGCATGGACCTGGTTCGCATTGGCATCATGCAATACGGATTGTGGCCCAGCCCTGAAGTTTTTGTAAACTATATGAACGCTAAGCGAATTAAAAGCGATCCCTTGAAACGCGTCATACTGTGGAAAAGTCAGGTGATGAGCGTAAAGAAAGTCAACGCCGGTGACTTCGTAGGATACGGAACCAGTTATATGGCGGGAAGCAAAATGGAAATCGCAGTAATTCCAATTGGTTATTCCCACGGTTACAGCCGGTCATTGAGTAATCACGGCCATGTCCTGATCAACGGACAACGCTGCCTGGTAGTTGGTACCGTCAACATGAATATGATCACTGTCGACGTCACCGCTGCAGGCAATGTCAGGAAAGGCGATGAAGTTGTGCTCATAGGAAACCAACAGGAAGCCGCCATCTCGATTGCGTCTTTCAGCGACTTTAGCAATCAGCTGAATTATGAATTACTAACCAGGATTGCGCGAACAATTCCCAGAAACATTATATAATGGCTTATCTAAAATTATATCGGAAAAAACTTCAGGAAAACTACAAATTCCTCGACGATCTATTTCAGGTGCGCAATATCGAATGGGGCATCGTTTCAAAATTACTGTGTGGAAACAAGACATTTCTCAAGGAAATCATTGCATTGGGTACCAGGGAAATACATGACAGCCGCGTAAGTAATCTGAAAAAAATCAAATCATTGGATCCAGGCATTCAAACCGTCTACATAAAACCGCCGGCCAAACGCAGTATCGAAAGCATTGTCAAGTATGCCGATGTGAGCTTCAATACCGAAATCTACACTATCCAATTATTGTCGGAAGAAGCCAAAAGACAAAACAAAACCCACAAAATCATCATCATGATCGAAATGGGAGACCTTCGCGAAGGTGTTATGGGCGAAGAATTAATCGACTTCTATAAGCAAATAATCCACTTGCCAAATATCGAAATCCGTGGCATTGGTACCAACCTGAACTGCCTGAGCGGAGTAATGCCCACACAGGATAAATTAATTCAACTTAGTTTGTACAAGCAGCTTATTGAAGCCAAATTCAATATTACGATCCCGTGGGTATCCGGCGGTACTTCGGTGGCGGTACCATTGATGTTAAAGAACGCCCGCCCGATGGCGGTAAACCATTTTCGCGTAGGCGAAGCGCTGTTTTTTGGCAAGGATCTGTTTACTGGTCAAACGATACAGGGTATGCACAATGACGTATTTAAACTCTATGCAGAAATAATTGAAATTACGATCAAACCCGATACTCCCACCGGCGAACTTGGGGAAAATGTGGCGGGAAACGTGTTTACGCCTGCTAATGACGATCTTGGCGGAACATCACTGCGCGCTATTTTGGACATCGGCTTGCTCGATATGCAGCCGCAGTATCTGACGTCGGAAGATGAAAACATCTCCGTGGTCGATGCAAGCTCCGATATGCTGGTTGTAGATATCAGTCATTCCATCCGGGAATATCAGGTAGGCGACGTGATCTCGTTCCATATCCAATATATGGGGGCGCTTTATCTTATGAATTCGAGCTACATTGATAAAACAGTAGCGTAAATAAATGTAAAGTTTGCTTGTCTATTTGTAAAACATATTTTACATTTGATAAAAATCTTTATCATGAATTCAAAATTTCTATTTCCGAAGTCATTCAAAATATTGGGGTGGCTTCTCTTCGCACCCGCTTTTGTAGCTATGGTCGTGATTTATTTTTCGCGGTTCGAACTTGAATCGGTTTTCGATGTTCCGGTATTCGCAATTGCGGAAACTCCCCTTCTGTCAGACCCGATCTATTTTAAGGTCATTCAAAATCCGATATTGGATGAGCTGCTGTTGATCGCGCTCATCGTCGGCGGAATTCTCGTGGGATTCTCCCGCACCGACGATGAAGATGAGTATATCGCAAAAATCCGGTATGAAAGTCTGATTTGGGCGATGTACTTTAATTTTGGCGTTATGCTCTTCGCAACGGTATTTTTCTACGGAGTTGTATTTTTTCACATTTTGGTCGCCAACATGTTTTCGATGCTGCTGTTTTTTGTACTGCGATTCCATCTAAAATTATATCAGCTCAAAAAAATATCCGATTATGACCAATAATCTGAAAGTATTGCGAGCATCGGCCAGCATCTCGCAAGAAGAGTTGGCACGGCAAATCGGCGTAAGCCGCCAAACCATCAATGCGATGGAAAAAGGCAAATATGTCCCATCGACACTACTAGCTTTAAAACTCGCGCAATTTTTCGAATGCCCAGTTGAACAAATTTTCTCTCTCGAAGCTGGTGACTAAAAATTCTTGAATCGTAAATTATATAACGTCAGATAAAAGTCGTATTTTCTAATTTGCTTCTGCCGATTTCGTAGCACCAAAATACAAATCGGGATTTCAGTATCATCTCATAAAAGAAATTAATAATATGCAGCAACCTAAAGTCGTGATAATTGGCGGTGACGCAGCCGGTATGAGTGCCGCTTCAAAAATTAGGCGCTCCAATCCTGAACAGCCCATCATAGTATTTGAGAAGTCGGCTTTCACATCGTATTCTGCATGCGGAATTCCCTATTTGATTTCAGGTAAGGTCGATGATTACCATGAACTGATTGTTCGCTCTCCCGAAGAATTTCGCGAGAAGTACAACATTGACGTCAGGATAAAACACAAAGTCATTGCAGTTGATACCCAAAATAACCGCGTTCAGGTTGAATTTGAAAATGAAACTTTTTTTGAATCATACGATCAATTGCTGATCGCAACCGGTGGGAAAGCTTTCTGCCCCGATGTACCAAATGCGGCAGCCAAAGGAATTTTTGGCGTTTCAACCTTGCGCAGCGGCATACGTGTAGACGAGTTTATCACTGAGAATAAGCCGAAAAATGCCGTAATAGTCGGCGGTGGATATATAGGTGTAGAGATGGCCGAAGCGCTGTTAATTCTTGGATTAAAAGTTACGCTGATCAATAGATCAGACGAAATAATGAACACTTTGGATCCCGATATGGCCGCCATCGTCAGAAAGGCGATACAAAATTTGGGTGTAACCGTTTATCTGAAAGAATCACTTACCGGATTTATTGCCGATCATGGGAAAGTCACTGCCGTACAAACATCGCTTCGTCAAATTCCAGCCGACATAGTAATCCTTGGCATGGGAACCCGACCCAACACCGATTTCTTAACTGATTCTGGAATTGAACTCTCCGAAAAAGGAGCCGTCGTCGTCGATAAATATCAAAAAACAAATGTATCCAATGTGTGGGCGGCCGGTGATTGCGCCCAAACATTTCATCTCGTCAGCAAAAAGCCGTTTTATATCGCATTGGGAACAGTGGCCAATAAAACCGGACTTGTAGCGGGGACAAATATCGCCGGCGGATCGTTGAATTTTCCGGGCGTGGTTGGCACTGCGGTAACTAAGATTTGCTCCTACGAAGTCGCGCGAACCGGATTGCAGAAAAAAGAAATTGACAAACTGGGAATAAAAGCGATTTCTACATTGATTACCGCCAAATCAAGAGCGTCTTACTATCCCGACGCAAAGGAAATCCATGTAAAATTATATGCAGATCCCAAAACCGCCAAGATCCTCGGCGCTCAGATCATCGGCGAAGAAGGAGCATCGAAACGAATTGATGTGCTAGCTGCGGCGCTTTCTCAAGAAATGACATTGCAACAGATCATAGATCTTGATTTGTCCTACGCACCTCCGTTCTCACCCGTTTGGGATCCGGTGCAAACAGCCGCCCGGAAATTGTTCAGCGACTGTAAAAAATCGGCTACTTAAATTTCGCCACGCCTTCCTTTAGCCATTTCAAATACGTCTCGGTGTCGGTATAACTAATGGTGCCCTGAAGTGAATTCCCGTCGGTATCAGTCAGTACATATAAAGGCTGAGTGTTGGTTTTGTAGGTTCCAATCATAAAATCGGTCCACTTCTCTCCTATCGTTTCGATTTTCTCGCCGGTGAGCTCCGATGTGTGCCATTCGCTCTCCGGCAGTTTTCGTTTGTCATCTACATACAGCGAAATCAGGACTATGTCATTCTTGAGAATTGACAATACCCGTTCATCCGACCATACATTGGCTTCCATCTTCCGACAGTTTACACACGCCCAACCGGTGAAATCGATCATTACGGGCTTATTGACTTTTTTAGCATAGGCAAGTCCGTGTTCATAATCCTCAAAAGAAACGATATCATGCGGTCCGTACTTGGCATGTTCAGGAAGTTCCGCTGATGCCGAAGTTGTCGATCCTCCAAAGCCACGCGGACTCTCACTATATTCCATCGGCGGCGGGAATGCGCTGATCATTTTCAATGGCGCGCCCCATAAACCCGGAATCAGGTAAATGGTGAATGACAGTACCAGCAGTCCCAATAATAATCGGCCTACAGAGATAAATGGCAACGGACTATCATGCGGCAACGTAATTTTTCCAAAAAGATACAGGGCCAGCGCCCCAAAGATCGCAATCCATATGGCAAGGAACGCTTCCCTTTCCAGCAAGTGGAGTTGCAGCACCAGATCGGCATTTGATAAAAATTTGAAAGCCAATGCCAATTCCAGAAATCCGAGGAAAACCTTGACTGTATTCAGCCATCCACCCGATTTTGGCAGTGAATTCAACCAACCGGGGAACATTGCAAAAAGCATGAACGGCAGGGCGAGTGCCAATGAAAATCCGAACATTCCGATAATAGGCCCGATAACTCCATTGGAAGCAGCTTCAAAAAGCAGGGTTCCGACGATTGGTCCGGTACATGAGAACGAAACAATAGCGAGTGCCAGTGCCATGAATAAAATTCCGATGATGCCACCGCGGTCGGCTTGGCGGTCAACTTTATTAGCCCAGGAATTCGGCAACATGATTTCAAATGCACCCAGGAATGAGGCGGCGAAAAATACCAGCAAAAGGAAAAATATCAGGTTAAACCATACGTTGGTAGCCAATGAATTCAATGCATCGGCACCAAAAATCCACGATACCAAAAATCCCAAAGTCACATAAATTACAATGATGGAAATCCCATAAATGATGGCATTGCGAATTCCGGCCGCGCGGGTCTTGCTCTGTTTGGTAAAGAAACTCACCGTCATTGGAATCAGTGGAAAAACGCAAGGTGTCAGTAAGGCTGCAAATCCGGACAAAAACGCAATGAAGAAAATCGACCAAAGGTTTCGTACCGGCGGTGCCTGATCGGGTGCGTTGATGGCTTTGACAATGATGTTTTGTTCGCCGATCGTATCGGTTATCACCGGCTGGATTTCTGAATTTGCCGTATCGACTTCTGTTATAGGTACAGCCACCGGACTATCGGCAGGCAGTACGATGGCCGGCAATCGAAATGATAATTGTTTCCGCTGATTGATACAGACCTCCTTGCAAACCTGATATTCCAGGGTGACATCAATTTTAGTGAGTTTTCCGTTCAGGACTTTGACCTTTTGTCTGACGGTGGCCTTGTTGGCGAAAAAGACTTCATCCACTTCGAAAATATCGTTATAAGCGCGCGAGGTTTTACTTTCGGTTGCCTTTCCGATAAGTTGGAAATTACCGGCCGAATTTTTAAAGATCAATTCCAGCGGAAGCGGCCCCCCTTCAGGCGTAAATTGCGAATACACGTGCCAATCGGGTTCAATCACAGCATCGAATACCAGCGTAAATTCATTGCCGGATATCTTTTCGACTTTGGTTGACCACTGAACGGGGTCGAGTATCTGTGCGAACGAATTTGACATTACCAGCAAAGCCAGTAGCAATAGTACTTTTTTCATTATCTAAGCTCTATTTTTAATATTTGTTTGGTTTGGTCGGTAATTTTAAAACGTTCATCTGCCCGAACTCCAATTACCCAAATAACTTTGTTTTCGGACAATAATAACCATGTGTCCTGTTTTTCGTTAAGTGACATTTTTTCATCTTTGAAAAACTTACTGATCTTTTTGGATTTTCCGTTCATGCCAAAAGGATAAAAAATATCGCCATGCTCCCACTTGCGTACTTGCAACGGAAAAACAATTTTTTCGGCGTCTACAAAGATAGCCCTATCCGACAGATCCGATATAGAGTCGGTCATATCGATTCTAAGTTTTAAGGGAATATTAACTTCTGACTGGCCCGAATGAATTTCATACTGTGAATCCGACAATTGTCTGACCGGCGATACAATGAAAAAATGGCGGTTCTTAAGCAACCGATGTTGCGGCGCCAGTACCTGTTTACCGGTTTGAGCATTCACCAAATCGTAAATATCGTCCCACGCCTGAAAATTATATTCCCGTAGCCATCGATATAAATAGGATTTGTAATTGGGAAGCTTGGTAAGCTTTTCGAGATTGATGTGTACTTCGTCATTCGCATACTGGGCAACTTCCTTGAATACAAGTGCTGCGGCATCTTCCGCCATATCGTTCGTCTGCCGAAGGAAATCCTGCGTTGTGCGAAGCGACTTCAGAATATCGGAATTCACCTGTTTTAATTCGGGCACAATCTTATGCCTGATTTTATTCCGAAGATATTTGTCGGATGAATTGCTGCTGTCCTCTCGCCATTTAATTGCATGAGTTTGTGCATACAGCTCAATCTCATCGCGTGAGAACAATAAAAAGGGACGAATCACTTTTTCATTGCGCTGTGGAATTCCTATAAGTCCGTCGATTCCCGTACCGCGCGAAAGGTTAATCAGAAATGTCTCCAGGTTATCATCGGAGTGATGCGCGGTCAGGACGTAATCGTACTTGTGTTCCTTCAGCATTTGGCTGAACCATTCGTATCGCAAGCCACGCGCCGCCACTTGAGACGATAATTTGAATTCATCGGCGAATGCTTCAGCGTCAAAAACCACCGTAAAACAGGGGATATTAATATTGCGGCAATACACTTTGACAAATTCCTGATCGTCATCACTTTCCTTTCCACGCAGTGAGAAATTGCAATGCAATACCGCCACATCGTAGTCTAATTTCAGCATCGCATCCAACAAGACCATACTGTCGATTCCGCCACTTACAGCAACGAATAATTGCCTGTCGCGCAAAAAACCGAAATTTAAATTGAGATGATGCTGAAGTTTTTCTAACATGTCAGACAAGTGTATGGCGAATTTAACGCTTTTAACTCACATACCGAAAAAGCGGTCTATGATAACGCGCTGTGCATCGCTTGGGCTTTCAGCAAACATTCGGCATATTCGGCATCGGGGTCGCTGGCGGCGGTAATGGCGCTTCCTACCGAAAAAGAAATGTATTTATTGGCTGAATTATAAAGGATGCTCCGGATGACAACATTAAAATCGAAATCGCCGTCGGGTGTGAAATAGCCAACCGATCCGCTGTAGAGACCGCGTTTGGTTTCCTCCAGCTTTTCGATGATTTCCATGGCCGATATTTTCGGCGCGCCCGTCATGCTTCCCATTGGGAAAGTCGTGCGAAGCGCTTCTACCGGCAA
This sequence comes from Flavobacterium sp., assembly GCA_015478765.1. Lineage (GTDB taxonomy): Bacteria > Bacteroidota > Bacteroidia > Flavobacteriales > Flavobacteriaceae > Flavobacterium. The sequence continues at coordinate 5,127 of JADMKR010000219.1, read as the reverse complement.
ACAATCATCTTTAATTTCAGATGTTACGGTTGAAATCAGATGGTGCACCTGTTTGAAAGTATAGAGTCCGCATAGCTCTTCGACGGTTACCGAATCTTTCGCCGCCGTTCGCGACAAATCGTTTCGCACCAGATCAACAATCATGATATTTTCAGATCGTTCCTTTTCTGATATCAATAAAGTTTGTGCAATCAGCGCGTCTTCGGATTCGTTGCCGCTGCGACGCGCCGTACCTTTTATGGGTTGCGATATTAATTTAGGTCCTATTTTCCGAAGGTAGCGTTCGGGTGACGCTGACATCAGGAAATTCCTGTCATTCTTTAGAAAAGCTGCAAATGGCGGCGTCGATATTTGGTTCAGCTTTTTATATACGGTCACCGGATCAATATCAGCATCGGTCGCGAAAAATTCCATGCAGAAATTGGCTTCATAAATATCGCCAAGCTGGATGTGAGCCAACATTTCCGAAACTTTTTGTTTGTAGGAGTCGGGTTTGATGCGCTGTTCAAGATTGATTTTCCCAGTTTTCTTTTCCGCCGGCACTATTTTTAGGATATCGGCCAAGTCGGTTTCGATCTCATCGTCACACAGATGAAGGTACTGCAATTCGAGTTGGTCACCATTCAGGATAAACAATTTCTTTGGCTGGAAAAAATATAAATCGGCGAATGCCAGTCCGTCGTGGTTCTCCGATTTTAAATCTTCAACGTCATTTTTAAGATCGTATGAAAGATAGCCAAAAAGCCAGTCCCGCGTCGATTGTTGATATTGCTGCAAATCATCCCACGCATTGTGGAAATCGGTTTGGAGCGAAGTGAATGCATCGGCGGCCACGATGCAATTGTATTGTGAATAATTATGCCGGTAGTTGTTACTATCCAAAAAAGCGACTTCACGAAATGCAGCCGACCATTGAAGTAATTGCTCTTTAAATTCCTGGGGATTTTGAATCCTGGTGTGGAAAGATGTTCTCACAGCTCGGTTTTTACTATCGGATCTTGGCGATCATCAAATCATTCATGCCGTGATTTTGTGATAAGTTGAAGTCGGAGCTTTGTGATTCACCTACGACTATAATTCCGTCGGGAGTTTGAACCACGTCCATGGCCATGTCAATTTGCGAGCCGCCAAAACTTTGCTGCCAATGAATTCCCGTATTCACGAAATTATCGATTTGGTAGATCCACGCATCGTTTTGCCCGACGTTGGCAGTTGAACCTGCGTTCCCTCGCGTATTTCCGACAACTACGTAATTACCACCTTGTATTTTTCGAATTGTAGAAGAATCGTCATACTCGGCGCCGCCAAAAGATTTTTCCCAAAGCAGGTCGCCATGGTCATTAATATGAATGACCCACGAATCAAAATTACCCTGAGGATTGGAAATATCGCCGTCTTCACTGTTGGATCGGCCTACCATCAGATATGAATTATTATTGGTTTTCACGATTCCGAAGCCCTGATCAATCCCGGATCCGCCGTAGTTTTTTTTCCAGTGAAGTGCGCCGTCACTGTGCAGTTTTATTACCCAGTAATCGTAGCTTCCTTTACTGCCGACGATGTCGAAATCTTCACTTTCAGTATATCCGGCCATGATGATCCCGCCATCGTTTGCCTCCACTACATCATTGACGCGGTCGTTCATCGTTCCACCGTAATATCGGTACCATTCAAAATTACCATTGGCGTCGAGCTTAACGCCGAAAAATTCGCCCACGCCGTGCATAACTCCTTCGGCAACGTTGGATCGCATCGAATGACCGTCGCCATTGTCGCCTCCTTGTCCACTACCATCGATTCCGGCATAATCAGCGTATCCTGCAATGAAAAATCCACCGTCGCGCGTCTGCATTAATTTATGGGCGTGGTCATGGCTCAAAAATCCGTAGTTTTTGCTCCAGAGCATGTTTCCGTCACCGGTTATTTTGGCAATGTAAAAATCGTGCATTCCGAGATTATCGGGCACTTCACCATCGTTGCTGCCGCTGTAGCCACCGATTGCGTAGTTTCCGTCAGAAGTAGCGATAATGCTCATGCCGTAATCATCGGCAGATCCGCCATAAGTCTTGCTCCAAATGATCTGACCATCAGCACTGAAACGTGCCAGCCAGATATCGACCGATGCATGGGTCTTGATAATATCGTTGTCATTACTGTCGGTGTAGCCAATTACAATAAAGCCGCCATCGGGAGTTGCGACTGCCCCGCCGATTTTCTCATCGCCTGATCCGCCATAGCTTTTGCTCCACAGAAGTTCATTGGCAACAACCATCGCACCTACCGATTCATCACTTTTGGAGCAACTCAGCAAGGACAAAGCAATTATGGCGATCAGTGCTCTCATTTAATCATCAGCTTTTTGACCAATTTACCATTGATTTTCACAATGTACATTCCGCGCGCGAGATCGGCGGTGTTGAAAGTGAATTCCGGATTATTGGGTGCATAAGATCGCACCTTATTTCCTAAAATATTAAAAACCTCGACATTTTCTATGGATTGGTTCAGGTTTATGGTGGCGAAATCGGATGCCGGATTCGGGCTTATAAACGCTTCATCGATTGACTGTTCGGATACACTTAATGCATTTCCTTTCTTTAAAATAAACAAACCGCGGTTTATATCGCTAACGATAATATTTCCGCTTGCAAAATAAGGATAAACACTCCATGCGCCGTTGAATGCCGCGCTGTTACTGCTTGGATAAGTATCGAAAAAACCGATTTCATTCATCGTTCCGCTATCGATATTGGCTGTACTGATCAAGCGAAATCCTGCGCGGTAATTGGCAAGGTAAAACTCATTCCCTAATGTATAGCCGTTGTGGTCAATGGCGGGTGTCGCACCCAAATACTGTCCTTTCAAGGCAGGCGCATCAAGGTTAGAATAGTCGATCATGATCGATCGGGTATTAAAACCAAAACTGGTCTCATCAAGTTCATCTCCCACGATCCAATATCTGCTGTCGGGGGTTAACCAGCCCTGGTGCGTGTAGCTTGTATTTGCGTATGTAAAAGTAGATATCAAGGAGATGCTTCCCTTATTGGTAACATCCAAAACAACCACTTTATCTTCATTGGCACCAAAGAATACTTCTTTTCCGGTATGATCGCCATCTGGTCCGGAATAGTTGACTATCTGGGCGTCATGGGTATAGCCTTCAAGTGCATAACCACCTGCCGCAACAGGGTTCAACGGATTTTGGATATTGACGATGTGTGGGCCGCCGCCAAAAGTGTTGGTGCCAATGCAATAAGCGTAGCCCGATGATTCATTAATGGCGATGTTATGGCAATTTCCGAATCCGGAATAGCGCGTATCGGGAGCAAAAATCTGTGGTGTGGTCACATTTCTAAGGCGGGTCAGATCGAAAACCTGCATGCCGTGGCCCGGAGCTTCACTAACGATAAATGCATGATTGTTATACACCTTGATGTCGCGCCAGTCGCTGCTGATATTGTTGTGCGAGATTACTTTCCCGACATAAATAGGTGCCGTCGGATTTGAAATATCGACAAATGCCGTGTAAAGGTCACAACCCATGATGGCGTATTCCTTACCTGTCAGTGGGTCGGTCCATCCCCAACAATCGTTTCCTTCAGTCCCCAAAGTACCACCCATCGACGGAAATGCGACCCGCGCCTGCAGGTCGATATTGTTGCAAGGATATGTACCGGCGAAGCCTGACGTACAAACAGTTTGCGCATTGGAAAGTGCAAAAGCCAACAGAAACGCGAACCCGAATAGTTTTTTCATGGATTGATATTGCGACTGATTAATATTTAAGCGTGTATCGCACGGTTGTCGGTCGCAGCCAGAGCCGCTTCTTTCATCGCCTCGGCGTATGTTGGGTGCGCGTGTGAAATTCGTGCTATATCTTCTGCGGAAGCTTTGAATTCCATGGCGACCACGGCCTCGGCAATAAGATCGGCAGTGCGGGCGCCAATCATATGAATGCCTAAAACTTCATCTGTTTTTGCATCGGCCAGAATTTTCACAAAACCATCTGTGTCACCGCTTGCGCGTGAACGGCCCAGGGCTTTGAACGGAAAACTGCCCGTTTTATATGCAACACCGGTTTCTTTCAATTGTTCTTCCGTTTTTCCGACAGCGGCTACTTCCGGCCAAGTGTAGACAACACCCGGGATCAGATTGTAATCGATGTGCGGTTTTTGACCGGCGATCACCTCGGCGACAAACACGCCTTCTTCTTCCGCTTTATGGGCAAGCATGGCACCGCGGACAACATCGCCGATTGCGTAAATGTTTGGCACATTTGTCTGCAGATGATCATTGACTTCGATCATGCCGCGATCTGTTATTTTTAAGCCGGCTTTATCGGCAGAAAGCCCGTCAGTGTAAGGTTTGCGTCCAACCGAAACCAGCGAGTAATCTCCATCCAGCGTGATAGTTTCGCCTTTAGCATTCTCGGCCTGCACCTGAACGGCATCACCGTTGCGCTCGACAGATTTCACTTTGTGCGAAGTATAAAATTTCATGCCCTGTTTCTTAAGGACTTTGGTAAGTTCTTTTGATAATGATGCGTCCATGCCTGGTATAATTCGGTCCAGGTATTCCACTACAGAAACCTGAGCGCCTAATCTCAAATACACCTGGCCAAGTTCCAGGCCGATAACGCCGCCTCCGATTACGATAAGATGTTTCGGAACTTCTTTCAAGTTCAACGCTTCGGTGGAAGTTATGATCCGTTCCTTGTCAATTTTGATGAAAGGCAGCGATGCGGGTTTTGATCCGGTAGCTATAATTGTATTTTTGGCTTCAATAGTTTCCGAAGCGCCATCGGTTCTAGTAACTTTTATATGAGTAGCGTCTTCAAACGAACCAACACCTTCCAATACGGTTATTTTATTCTTGTCCATTAAATATTTTATACCGCTGACGTTTTGCTCGACAACTTTTGCTTTACGCGCAATCATTTGGCTGATGTTGAACTTAATTTCGCCGGCGATCTCAATACCATGATCCTGTAAATGCTGGGCATCGTGATAATGATGTGACGAATCCAACAATGCTTTCGAAGGAATACATCCCACGTTTAGACATGTTCCGCCAAGGGTAGAATACTTCTCGATAAGGGCGGTCTTAAACCCTAATTGTGAACAACGA
>JADMKR010000218.1:6158-13586 GCA_015478765.1 Flavobacterium sp. | reverse complement strand
GGCAGAAAAAATAATAATGGGAAAACTAAAATTCATACTAAGCGGAGGCGGCACCGGCGGGCACATTTACCCGGCGATTGCGATTGCCAACGAACTAAAACGACGTTTTCCCGACGCCGGTTTCCTATTTGTAGGAGCAAGAGACAAAATGGAAATGCAGAAGGTGCCACAGGCAGGTTACGAAATAAAAGGGTTGTGGATCTCGGGTTTGCAACGCCGACTCACCATAGATAACGCGATGTTTCCAGTGAAGCTGATTTCGAGTTTGCTGAAAGCGCGAACAATTATTGCCGAGTTTAAACCCGATGTAGTTATCGGTACCGGTGGTTTTGCAAGCGGACCGTTGTTGCAAATGGCGAATAGCGCCGGAATTCCCACACTGATTCAGGAACAAAATTCATATCCCGGAATCACCAACAAAGTGCTGGCACGAAAAGCATCGAAAATATGCGTGGCGTATGATAACCTCGGCCGCTTTTTTCCAACGACCAAAATGGTCCTTACAGGAAATCCGGTTCGCCGCGATTTAAACGACATCAGTCGCAAAAGGGAAGAGGCTTTGGCATATTTCAAACTCGATCCGTCTAAAAAAACTTTGTTGGTCCTTGGCGGGAGTTTAGGTGCGCGACGCATCAACCAGCTCATTGCAAAAGAACTGTTGAATTTCACAGCCCACGGCGTGCAGGTGATCTGGCAATGCGGCAAATTGTATTACGAAGATTATAAGTCATATCACGAAGGCGATATTCAGGTTCATGCCTTTATCGACCGGATGGATTTGGTTTATGCCGCATCGGATTTCGTGATTTCACGGGCCGGGGCATCCTCCGTGTCGGAACTTTGCCTGGTGGGAAAGCCGGTGATTTTTATTCCGTCGCCAAACGTTGCCGAAGACCATCAGACAAAAAACGCCCAGGCGGTAGTTGACCAAAAGGTGCGTTGCTGTTGCGAGAAAACGAACTCAACACTCAGTTTGAACAGACATTTTCGAATTTGCTGAACGATGAAAACCTGCAACATGAGTTGGCCGCAAATATCAAGAAAATGGCTCGTCCAAATGCCACTGACGAAATAGTCGATGAGATTGAAAAATTATTAGCAGGAAAGTTGACCAAATGAATTTGAATCAGATACATAACGTTTATTTCATAGGCATCGGCGGCATCGGTATGAGCGCACTTGCGAGGTATTTCAAAAATGCCGGCAAGCATGTCGCGGGCTACGATAAAACCGCTACCGATCTCACTTCGGAAATGACCGTTGACGGAATTGAAATTCATTTTGACGATAATGTTGCTGCGATTCCCGAAACCTTTCTGGCCGATAATACTTTGGTGGTGATTACACCTGCGGTCCCAAATGATCACACGGAATGGCAATATTTTAACCAGCAAGGCTATCAGATTAAAAAACGCGCCGAAGTCCTCGGATTAATTACCAAAGACACATTCTGTTTCGCTGTGGCGGGAACGCACGGCAAGACGACCACATCGGCGATACTAGGCCATATTTTGATGGAAAGCGGTGCCGACGTCACTGCGTTTGTGGGCGGTATCGTTGAAAACTATGGAACCAATCTGATCGGGAACGGCAGCAAGATCACAGTTGTCGAAGCCGACGAGTTCGATCGTTCGTTTTTGCACCTGCATCCAAATATCGCCTGCGTGACATCGACCGATGCCGATCATCTTGATATTTATGGCGACAGCAAATCGATTGAAGCATCCTTTGCCGAATTTGCGTCGAAAGTTGCAGACAAAGAGAATTTGTTCATTGCCAGCGGACTCCAATTGCCGGGACTTACGATCGGGATTGAAGATGATTCTGATTTTACTGCCGACAATATCAGAATTGAAAATTCACGTTATGTATTTGATGTCACGACGCCAAATGAAATAATTAAAAATTTGAACTTCAGTCTGCCAGGACGGCATAACTTAATGAACGCGTTAATGGCTTTAGCAATGGCAAAAACTTTTGGTACCCCAACCGAAGACGTTGCTAAAGCATTAATGTCGTTTAAAGGTATCCGACGCCGCTTTTCATATCAGATCCAACGCGAAGATTTAGTTTTTATCGACGATTATGCGCATCATCCCACAGAGATCAATGCAGTTCATCAAGCCGTATCGGAATTGTACCCGGGGCAAAAAATCATGGCGATTTTCCAGCCGCATCTGTTTAGCCGAACGCGTGATTTTGCCGATGGTTTTGCGCGGAGTTTGTCGGCATTTGACGAAGTCCTGCTAATGGACATATACCCGGCCAGGGAATTGCCGATTTCCGGAATTACATCCGAATGGCTGCTGGGGAAAGTTACATCCGAAAAAAAATCTCTGGCAGCTAAATCGGAACTGCTAAACCGCATTCAGGCAAGTGGTTGCAACGTAATTATGACTATTGGGGCGGGAGATATCGGCGAACTTGTAGAACCTTTAAAAAAGGCGTTATCATGAAGAAATATTTTAAGTGGAATAACGTGCGTTTGATACTGATGTTCGGATTGATTTTATTTCTTTATTCGTTCACGTCACTTCGGAACGAACACAGGAAATTGGTTAAATCGGATATAGTAATCACGGGCGATGGAGGCCTTTATATACCCTACGAAACGGTTAATAAATTGTTAATAGAAAATAAAAATCACGTCACAGCCATTGAAAAAGAACAATTAGATTTGAATAAGCTGGAAAAAGCCCTGAATAATCACAGCATGATCGAGAAATCGGAAGTTTTCGTCACTGTCGACGGGGTGCTGAAAGCGGTGGTTAAACAGAAGACACCTGTAGTGAGGGTTATCGACGAAACCGGTTCATTTTATATTGATTATCAAGGGGATAAGATGCCGTTGTCAGAGATACAATCTGCCAGAATACCGCTGGTCTCGGGACCGATTGAATTAATAAACAGCGGAAATCTACACGAACTTTTCCGGATAATATATGACGACGATTTTCTTCGGAAGAACATCATCGGAATCGAAGTTATGCAAAATGGAAGCATCCGATTGGCAAACAGGAACTACGATTATGTGATTGATTTCGGATCGGCCAAAAGTATTAAAAGAAAGTTTGAGAATTATAAAGCATTTTTTCAGAAAGCGTCAGCCGACAATTCACTGGAAAAATACAAAAAGGTCAATTTGAAATTTACGCAGCAGGTAGTTTGCACTAAATAAAAGGTTATGGAAAAAGAAAGAATTGCGGTTGGATTGGACATAGGAACGACAAAGATCGTGGCTATGATCGGCAAGAAGAATGAGTATGGAAAACTGGAAATTTTAGGCATTGGCAAATCAAAAAGCCTGGGTGTGGCGCGCGGAGTTGTGAATAATATCACGCAAACCATTCAGTCGATACAGCAAGCCATTCTGGAGGCTGAAAACGACTCCGGATATAAAATCAAAGATGTTGTGGTGGGGATCGCAGGACAGCATATCCGCAGTATCCAACACAGTGATTATATCAGCAGGGCAAATCCTGAAGAGGTGATTGGTGAGCGCGACATTCAAATGCTGATCGATCAGGTCAATAAACTGGCGATGTTGCCGGGCGAGGAAATAATCCACGTGTTGCCACAGGAATTTAAAATCGACGGCCAGTCGGAAATTAAGGAGCCAATTGGTATGTACGGCGGCCGACTTGAATCGAGCTTCCACGTAGTAGTAGGTCAGGCATCATCGATCCGCAATGTGGGCCGATGCATCCAAAGTTCAGGCATTGAATTGTCGGGATTGACATTGGAACCATTGGCATCAGCCGATGCGGTTTTAAGTCAGGAAGAAAAGGAAGCCGGCGTAGCCTTGATTGATATAGGTGGCGGAACCACCGATCTGGCTATCTTCAAGGATGGCATCATCAGGCATACCGCTGTAATTCCGTTTGGCGGAAACGTCATTACTGAGGATATTAAAGAAGGTTGCTCTATAATCGAAAAACAGGCGGAACTGCTGAAAGTAAAATTTGGTTCGGCCTGGCCGGGTGAGAATAAAGACAACGAAATCGTTTCGATACCGGGTCTGCGTGGTCGCGAGCCGAAGGAAATTTCGCTTAAAAACCTGTCGAAGATCATCCACGCCCGAGTAGTTGAAATCGTCGAACAGGTATTTGCCGAAATCAGGTCGTATGGTCATGAAGATCCGCGTAAGAAATTGATCGCAGGGATTGTTCTAACGGGCGGTGGCGCGCAATTGCAGCACATTAAGCAGCTTGTGGAATACATTACCGGGATGGATACCAGAATTGGATACCCGAATGAGCATCTCGCCGGGAATTCTGATGAAGAAATCTCGAGTCCGTTATATGCAACTGCGGTCGGATTGGTGATGAACAGCATTGAAAACAGCACCCAAAGTGCGGTTAAGCATCATCAGGAGGTGTTGAGTAATGCAGTGAGTCGCACATCACACGAACATCAGCAGCAGGCGCCGGTCGTGGAAGTGGAGCAGGAAAAAGTACCTGAAACGACAGAGACAAAAATTCGCCGGTCATTTTTCGACAAGTATGTCGATAAGATCAAAGAGTTTCTAGACAATGCAGAATAAAACACAAAACAAAACACAAATACAGAACCTTAAGAAATTCAAATACCAAATATTATGACAAGCAACTCAGATTTTGGAAGTATTTCGTTTGATTTACCAAAGAACCAATCAAACGTCATCAAAGTTATCGGTGTAGGCGGAGGCGGAAGCAATGCGATCAACCACATGTTTAAACAGGGAATCAAAGGTGTGGATTTCATCGTTTGTAATACTGACTCGCAAGCTTTGCAGAATAGTTCGGTTCCGAATAAAATCCAGTTGGGTGTACACCTGACAGAAGGACTTGGTGCCGGTGCTAATCCCGAAGTTGGCCAGCAATCAGCGATTGAAAGCATAGCCGACATCGAGAAAATGCTTGACATAAACACAAAAATGGTGTTCATCACTGCCGGAATGGGTGGCGGTACCGGTACGGGTGCGGCTCCTGTAATTGCGCAACTTGCTAAAGAGCGAGATATTCTGACGGTGGGAATTGTGACGATTCCGTTTCAGTTTGAAGGTAAAGTTCGCCAGGAACAGGCCTTGCAAGGAGTTGAAAAGTTGCGTAAGCAGGTCGATTCGCTCATTGTGATCAACAACAATAAATTGCGTGAAGTTTATGGGAATCTTGGTTTCAAGGCCGGGTTTTCGAAAGCCGACGAAGTCTTGGCAACCGCGTCTCGTGGAATTGCCGAAGTCATCACGCATCACTATACCCAAAACATCGATTTAAAAGATGCCAAAACAGTACTGTCGAATAGCGGAACTGCCATCATGGGCTCTGCTACGGCAATTGGTGACAACCGGGCTAAGGAGGCAATCGTTTCAGCATTGGATTCTCCATTGTTGAACGACAATAAAATTTCGGGAGCCAAAAACGTATTGTTGCTTATCGTTTCTGGTACAAACGAAATTACGATCGACGAAATTGGTGAAATCAATGACCACATCCAGGCCGAAGCCGGACACAACGCGAACATTATCATGGGTGTTGGTGAAGACGAGTCATTGGGCGATTCAATAGCGGTAACAATCATTGCGACCGGATTCAACGTCGAGCAACAAACGCAAATTGTTAACACCGAACCAAAGAAGATCATTCATTCGCTTGAAGGCGAACAAAAACTAGAGCAGGATTTGTCTAAAAACAAAAATCTGCCATCGTTCGATTTTTTGACGGTTGAGGAAAGCGCTCCTCAAACTGAAGATAAAATCGTGCATGAGTTGACAGATCAATTTGAAGTTACTGAGTCTGCGTATGAGATCAATTTGGTGCCAACCTCCGAATTTATCAAGAATATCGACGTAACATTTGAAATCGTATCGCCAATCGCCGAGCATGATTTTTTCATTACCAGCGCCGAAGTACGTGAGATTGAAGTTCGCGATGCACATATCGTCAAAAAAGAAGAGCAGGCAGGTTTCAAATTCGATATGCCCATAGTTCAAAAGGAAAATAAGCAGGAGCAGAAAATATTGTTTGACCTGACCGATACCAACGATATCAATGTAAACATGCCTGTTCAGGTTGTGCCCATGACAGAAGTGAACAAGGACGGTGTCATTAAATACTCGCTGGAGGAATACATGGAGATCGAAAACGAATTGTTGAATTCGAAGCCGGTCGCTAAAGTGGCCGAACCTGAATCGGAAGAGCTAAATCTGACGATGAAAAAGATCGATACTCCTGCGGCAGAGTTTACTTCCAATTTTGAGGAGGTTTCACCGATGGAGATGTCGATTGAAGAAACGCTGAAGTTCCGCGCCGACGAACGCCGCAAAAAACTGAAGGACTTCAATTATAAGTTCCACAATAATCCGTCGCGTATTGACGAGTTCGAGAAAGAGCCGGCCTACAAGCGTTCTGGCGTGGATCTATCGATGAAGCAACAGCAAAATAACAATTCCCGTATTTCGTTGGGAAAGGATAGTAATAATGATATTCAATTACGTTCCAACAACTCTTTTCTACACGATAATGTAGACTAACGCCCGCCATTTTTTTTACCATTTAACCCGAAAATTCAATATGATTTTCGGGTTTATTTTTTTATCTTCGCAGCAACAAAATTATCATGAGTTTACAGACGCTTATCAACGAGGAAATCAAGAATGCGATGCGTGCCAAAGATACGCTGACGCTGGAGTCGTTGCGAGCGGTTAAATCGGCGATTTTAATGGCGCAGACAGAGGTTGGTGCTGCCGCCGACTTAGAGCCGGCCGAAGAAATAAAGATTTTACAGCGATTGGTGAAGCAGCGCAGAGACAGTGCTGCCATTTATACGCAACAGGGCCGCCCCGATTTGGCTGAACCCGAGATGCAGCAAGCAGCGGTGATTGAGAGATTCCTGCCCGCGCAAATGAGTGAAGAAGAAGTAGAAGTGGTTGTTAGGCGAATTATCGCGGATAATGGTTTGTCGGGAATGGGATCGATGGGTAAAGTCATGGGTCTTGCATCGGCTGAGTTAGCTGGAAAAGCTGATGGTAAAACCATTTCCACGGTTGTAAAGCGATCACTTATATAAAATAAAATTGGCCTCGTAGTTCAACTGGATAGAATATCAGATTTCGGCTCTGAGGGTTGGGGGTTCGAATCCCTTCGAGGTCACGAATAAATGGAAATGGTCCAAAAAAAAGATCAAGCTCGCTTGATCTTTTTTTTGGACCATTTCCATTTTCAAAGCGGAGCTTTGCGGGATGGCGCGCAGCGCAATCCCCTTCGTGAACATTTATCTAACCGCGGACTAGATGCGCGCGGCGTATCCCATTTTAGCTGATAGTAATCAAGCTCGCTTGAAATCTTTTTTTGGACCATTTCCATTTTCAAAGCGGAGCTTTGAGGGATGCGCGTAGCGCAATCCCCTTCGTGAACATTTATCTAACCGCGGACTAGATGCGCGCGGCGT
>JADMKR010000218.1:0-6058 GCA_015478765.1 Flavobacterium sp. | reverse complement strand
ATCCCATTTTAGCTGATAGTAATCAAGCTCGCTTGAAATCTTTTTTTTGGACCATTTCCATTGCGCTTTGAGGGATGCGCGTAGCGCAATCCCCTTCGTCAGCATTTATCTTACCGCGTATTGGATGGCGTGGAGCGCAATCCTATTCGTTCTGACCGACAACTAAGCTCGCTTGCGTTATTTTTTCCGTCTTTCCATTGCGCTTTGAGGGATGCGCGGAGCGCAATCCCCTTCGTGACCGTTTTTCTTACCGCTTATTGGATGGCGTGGAGCGCAATCCTATTCGTGGATCATATCCTGCAAGACACGCATTAGACGGAAAAGGCCGCGGATTCACAGATTAAAGCTTCAAAAGTCACGATTTGGGCAGCAGTGAAGAGCTGAAGCCATGATTGAGTTTTAGTGATATTCTGATGAGTAAATCGATTTCTTTAAGGATTTGCGGATTGAAATGGTTAGATAGTACTGCATAGTCGCGAATTTAGTTAATAGATAACATCAAGATTTGAAACTTTCTTCCCACCCGCGTTAAGGATGAAAGCGACCCGAGCCGAAGGCGAACTGGCGAAGCACATCCTTTACCGCAGCACAGCAGGTAAAGATAAAGCGCACAGCCTGGCGGGGTGTGTTGCGTGAATCTGATTTGAATATGGTTTCTTCACCGCCGAAATGCCCACAATCACATTCGAAAAATTCATCATCAAACGGCTTTCCGCACTTTTCGACACAATTCTCCAATTATCTGCAAACTTCATAGTAAATTGTCGGCTTTGATTCTAAATCTATGGCAACAGACCTTTATGCAATAACGAATAGTAAAATTGAAAATCTTGCCGACATTGATTTTTACGAAACGGTACTTCGAAAACTGAAGCAAAAGAAATTTTCCTTTACTACTTATTTGAGCTTGGAAGACGGCATGGTAACAAGTTCGGGTGATTGGACTTACGATTCTTAATTGCATTGGACGGAAGTCACGAATTAAAATTTGGAAATTTGGAAATTACAAAATGAGACAATTAACCCAAAACAATACAATCCGTGCATTGCTCCGCCTATTCGCTTTGCTCGGGTCGTGGCCAAAAAATCCGCGACCCGAGCAAAGCGAATAGGCGAAGCAAAATCAGCGAAATCAGTGGCAAAAAAACCGCCGCAGATTGCTTTGCCTGTTCGCTACTCTTGAGTAACAGATTCAATTCCAAAAGCAGTTCGTGCAATTAGCGGCGCCCACATAAAACTTAAAAATTCGTGCATCAGTGGCAAAAAAAATCCGCGACCCGAGCGTAGCGAACAGACGAAGCAAAATCAGCGAAATCAGTGGCAAAAAACCGCCACCGATTTAAATCCGAAAAGCACTTCGTACATTAAGTGGTGCAATTGCTTCGCCAGTCGCTGCGGTCGTGCCGTGGCCAAAAGAATATTGAAATCGAGCCAACATAATTTTCGTATATTATCAACCTCATAAATCAATAATGGAAGAGTTTTTATATGGCGCCATGATGCTGGTGTTGGTGATGTTTTGTCTGGTTTCGGTGTCATTGTTCCTTTTTAATTTCCTTATCGAGCCGGCCTTCGTGATGGCTTTCAAACGTCCTATGTTCGTGCATTTTTACACGAAACTACGTGAGCTTACTCCGCGGCAAAAGAGCAATCTGCAAGCCGAATTCGCATTTTACCGTCGGTTGAGTGATAAAAGGAAGCGATATTTCGAGCATCGGGTATGGGTGTTTCTGGCGTATTATAAATTTTATGGAAAAGAAGGTCTTGTTGTCACCGATGAGATGCGAATTATAATTGCGGGAACCTATGTTATGATGACTTTTGGCATGCGGCATTATTTAACCGACGCATTTACTACCATACTCCTTTATCCAGATGCTTATTATTCAACCATTAATAAAGTGATGCATCACGGTGAGTTTAATCCGAGAGCGCGGGTGATTGTGTTTTCGTGGAATCATTTTTTGGATGGTCACAGCACCAGTACCAATAACAGTAATCTTGGCATTCATGAATTTGCACATGCATTGCATCATCAAGGATTGCGAAAACGCGACAGTAGTGCAGCCATGTTTGTCGATGGATGTAATACTATTCTAAAAGAAGCCAAGTATCCGCCCAATGCGCAAAGGTTGATAACATCGGGATACTTCCGATCGTATGCCTTCAACAATGACTATGAATTTTTGGCAGTGATCCTTGAACATTTTTTCGAGACGCCATCTGAGTTTCATCGCGAATTTCCCATACTATACGATCATGTCCGGACAATGCTGAATTATAAAACGCAGTAATATTGATTGGCTTATAACGCGTTAAGTATAAAGTTTTTAACGCTTTCTTATGATATGTGATATTATATTATAAATTTGCTACACACTATAACAACTCATTTATGAAAAAAACTACTTTATCTGCCTTCAGTGGCAAAGCCAGAATGATTGCTGCTACCTCATTATTGTTTACGTACGGCTTGGGGCATGCTCAATTACAATACATAAACGGCAACCTTTCTACTGGTGCTACCAGTAAAAGCGGCATTGCGGCGCCATCAGGATATACTTGGAGCGAGCTACAAAATGATGCAGGTGTCATGACCATGAGTAATGGTACGACAGGCGTTGGCGCACAGATGGTTAATACTACGATGAATCGGGTTGCAGACGATTTTACGGTTCCTGCCGGTGAAAGCTGGACGATTTCGAAAGCGACGTTCTATGCGTATCAAACAGGTTATATGGGTACAGTTTCACCTTTTACTGATATTCGCGTACGAATCAGCAGTGGTAATCCGTCGCAAGGTGGATCGACTGTCGTTTTCGGTGATTTGACAACCAACCGTTTATTGTCGACTTCGGATGCAATGATGTATCGCACGGGTAATTCGGTTGCTCCAGCTCCGGGTTCGGTGCCGGCGACAAATCGGAAAATCTGGAAAATCGAAGCAACGGTTGCTGTAACTTTGCAACCGGGGACATACTGGATAGAATGGACGCAGGACGCCGGTACGGGCGGTAACTTTTCACCGCCAAGCACTATTGTCGATGCTCGTACCGTGGCAGGTTACAATGCGATCCAATTTCAGTCGGCTGCCGCTACATGGGTAGTGCTGGTTGATTCTGGAAACCCGCCTGATACGACTCCGGACGTTGCCGTCGACATGCCATTTGTAATCGATTATAGTATGCAGTTGGGCGTAAACGATCGTGATATTGCATCTACTATATCAATTTTTCCAAATCCGGTGACCAACCTTTTAAATGTATCATCAAGCACTGTAATGGACAGTTATAAACTGTATGATGTATCAGGCAGGCTTGTAAAATCGGCACAGCTTTCGGGCTCAGCCGCCAATCAGATTGACGTGTCTTCGCTGATGAGTGGAAGTTATATTCTTAAATTAAAATCCGGCGACGAGACAGTGACCAGGAAATTTATAAAATCATAACAATGAGGCTGCCAATCGGCAGCCTTTTTTTTGGAATAAATTCTTTAGAATAGTTTTATTAAGAATGTTGGGACGATATTTTTTTTACATTTACAGTTAACCTAAAATATTATTATGAAAAAACTTCTACTCTCGATTTCTATTTTAGCGACATCTTTTGCTTTTGCACAGGAAGCGCTGAATGAAACTTTTGAAAGTTATACAATTGGTGATATCGGAACCGATATTACCGGTATGACCCCGGGCCAGGGAATGTGGCTTACAACGTCGACCAATGGAACGGCGCCAACTACCACCACTAATGCAGGAAACAGTAACTTCCAGATTGTAGCATCGGGTGGTGCCAATGGACAGGTGCTGCAAATTACCGGTCCCAACGGTGATAAAGGTACGCGATACATGACGCTTCCGGGTTTGCCTGGATTCTGGGCATCTCGCACAGCTGGAAATGACATCATCGAAATTGAATACGATTTCTTTACCGGGGCTGCGACATCGAGTGCCAATAATATGCGTGCACTGATTTATGACCTTACAGGTACTAAAATTGTGGCAGGTTTGTCGTTTGTAATGAGCACCAAAGTGATTAGCGGAGTTGCCTATTATGACAACACTGCCGGTGGAGGAGCTGTTGGGAATTATCTGTTTAATTTAGGAACGGCTGCGGCACCTTCAATAGAATTGCCGGCCAACACTTGGGTGCGGATTGGCATGAGCTTTAACTACGCAACCGGTCAGGTGCGATGGAAAGGTCCTGGATTTAACGGCTTTGTACAGGGAGCGGCAACGGGTGAAAACCCCGACGAAGCGGCTATCGTAGCAACCAGCGGAACAGGTGGCACTGTTGTAAACAGTCTTGCAGGTGTGGGTCTTTTCGACAATATCGAAATTCGCGCAAGTAATGCCGATACTTTGCTGGACATCCACGCACCAGTTGCTGTATCGATGTTTTCTGTGTATCCAAATCCCGCACACAATGTCATTAACATCGCAAATGCTACCAATTTGACCTCTGTTCAGTTTACTGATATCAACGGCAGGGTAGTGAAAAATGTTGCTTATGACGGTGTTTCGGAAACTTCGATCGATGTGTCTGACATGGCTTCAGGAATGTATATCATGACAATCGATAATGATGGTATGCAATCGCAGAAAAAGATAATCAAAAATTAAGAATAGGTAATCAGTAAAAGAAGCCGTCTCAATACTGAGGCGGTTTTTTTATGGTAACATGTTGTGTAAATCTGCAATTGTCGCGGTGGGATTATCAGAACGGAAAACAAAATTGCCTGCCACAAGAACATCGGCTCCTGCTCCTACAAGTGCCGCCGCATTTTTATCACTTACTCCGCCATCAATTTCAATCAATGTCTGTGATTCTTTACGTGTGATCATCTCTTTCAGATGGCGTACTTTCTCATAGGTGTTTTCTATAAACGATTGGCCGCCAAATCCCGGATTTACGCTCATCACGCAAACCAAATCGATATCATTGATCACGTCGTCCAAAAGGCTGACATTCGTATGCGGGTTGATAGCGACTCCTGCTTTCATACCTTCGGCTTTGATTGCCTGTAGTGTCCGGTGCAGATGGTTACAGGCTTCATAATGTACTGTAAGGACATTGGCGCCTAATGCAGCGAAAGTCTTGATGTATCGATCGGGATCGACGATCATCAGATGGACGTCTATTGTTTTTTTTGCATGCCGGGTAATGGCTTCAAGCACTGGCATTCCGAATGAGATGTTTGGCACGAACACGCCATCCATAATATCGATATGAAACCAGTCGGCCTTACTGTTATTGACCATTTCAATATCGCGCTGCAGGTTTGCGAAATCAGCCGCCAAAATCGACGGTGCTATTAATGTTTTGCTCATGTGTGTTGTTATTTGCCGGCAAAGATACAATTTTGAGTACAAGGAAATGAGTTTGCATCCCGATGTAAATAAACAAGATGATATCGTACGTCTGCGTTAGGGGTAGAGGCAGGCACCGCGTGCAGCCGATAGCCCGGCCGCAGGCAACGTCCAAAAATTTTGTTTGACAAAAAATCAAAACTCCGGACCCGAGCCGAAGGCATTTGAAATTAAAAGGAGGAAGCCCAGTGGGCTTCAGGTATAAAAAAACAAAACTCCGGGAACCCGAACGAAGTGAACAGACTGGAGTTTTGTTTGACAAAAAAACAAAACTCCGGTAATCAGCCGGAGTTTCAATCATCAATCAAAAAACGAACAGTTAATCAGACTGTTGTTGCTATAAAAGTAAAATTCCAAAATTGAAATTCCAAATTTCAATTGTTTTTTGAGATTTGGAAGTTTACCCGAGGTATGTCTTTAATATTTTGCTGCGCGAGGTGTGTTTTAATCGTCGGATTGCTTTTTCCTTGATTTGACGAACGCGTTCTCTGGTTAAATCAAAAGTCTCGCCAATTTCTTCGAGCGTCATCGGATGTTGGTCACCAAGACCGAAATAAAGTCGAACAACATCGGCCTCACGCGGTGTTAGCGTCTCTAACGATCGCTCGATTTCGGTACGCAATGATTCGTGGATCAGTTCGCGATCTGGATTTGGTGATTCTCCTGAGCGCAATACATCGTACAGGTTTG